>CAZOKP010000007.1:0-59445 GCA_964580435.1 uncultured Eubacteriales bacterium | reverse complement strand
TGCCTCGCCGGGAGCAAATTCGCGTGCCTTCGAGCCCACACCCCGAGCCTCGCCTTGATTTTTTAAAAAAATTGGATTAAAACCCGATTCGATGGCCATCCTTGAGGTCAGGGACCTTCGTGCAGGCTACGGCAACGGAGCCGTCATAAAAGATATCGACTTTTCCCTCGAGGAGGGCGAGTTCGTCTGTATCCTCGGTCCCAACGGTTCCGGAAAAAGCACCCTGATCAAAGCACTCCAGGGCCTTATCGAAGACGTTTCAGGAAAAATCAGGGTGGCCGGCGCTGACCTCTTCAGTTTGAAACGACGCGAAATCGCCTTAAGGATTGCCTTCGTTCCGCAAATGTTCGACCTCGCTTTCGAATTCAGCGTCCTGGAGATCGTCTCCATGGGCCGGTACGCGCACCAGGCCAGGCTGGCCGGGCTCTCCTCCTCCGATAACCGCATCATCGAGGAAGTCCTGGACATGGTCGAGGTTTCCCATCTCCAAGACAAGAAGATGGCCCACCTGAGCGGAGGGGAGCGACAGAGAGTCTTGATCGCCAGGGCGCTGGCCCAGGACGCGCCGCTTCTTTTCCTGGATGAGCCCAGTTCCCATCTGGATATCAACTACGGTGTTGAAATCTTCCGGATTCTGGAGAGACTCCAGAAGGAGCAGGGAAAAACAATCCTCTCAGCCGAGCACAACATCAACCTTGTCATTCCCTACTCCCAAAAAGTTATTTTCCTCAAAGGCGGAAGAATCCACTCTCAAGGCCCGCCCGGAGACCTGATCACGCGAGAGAACATCAAACAGGTTTTCGACGCCGATGTGGACATCAGGGAGAATCTCCATTCGAAACTTCCAGAGATCTCCCTTGTTCCAAGACCAGAAGGAAAGAAATAGTCAGAACGATGCACCGCGTTTTTCTTTTGTTGCTCATGGCCGCGGCGGCCGTCTCTCCCCAAGAGAAGGGACAAGTTATATATGATGACCTCCACGTTCCTTTTCCGCTCGGGTCGCCGCCGCAGCGGATCATTTCCCTGGCGCCAAACATCACCGAAATCCTCTTTGCTCTCGGACTCGGCGACAAAGTGGTCGGGGTAACGCGCTTTTGCGATTATCCTCCCCAAGCCGCGGAAAAGGAGAAGGTCGGGGGAATGGTGGACCCTAACCTCGAAAGGATCCAGGCTCTTCAACCCGACCTGATCATCGCTTTTCGCGGGAACCCGATAAACCTATTAACCAAGCTCAAGAATCTCCATTTCCCCGTGTTCGTCCTGGACACGGGGAAATCGCTCGAAGACCTGTTCCTGACCATAGAAAAGATAGGCCGGCTGACCCGGGAGGAAAAGCCGGCAGAGCGCCTGCTCGGCGCCCTGAAAAAAAAGGGTCTGGACGTTGAGCAAGCTTTGACCCCGGTCGATGGAAAACCTCGAGTCTTCCTTTGGCTTCGCGGCCAGGGCCTCTGGACATGCGGCCAGGAGAGTTATCTCAATGACCTTGTGCTCAAGGCCAAAGGAATCAATATCGCCGGCGGGATACCAAGAAAATGGCTGCAGCTCGGCCGGGAACAACTTATCCACGAAAACCCCGATGTCATCATCATCATGGTCAAGGATGCCGCCCAGTTTTCTCGGGCCAAAGATGGATTGCTGGCTGATGCCCGTCTTCAAATGGTCAAGGCCATCGCAAAAAAAGACATTCACTTCCTCGATGAGGACATCGCCAGCCGGTTCGGGCCGCGGCTCCTGGATGCGCTCCTTGAGATAGCCCGCATTCTTCACCCGCAGCAATTGAGTATGCAAAAATGACCGTGAGGAAAAGAAGGGCCCTTTTCTCTCTCGCCCTCCTCGTTTCCCTGGCGGCATTTTTCTGGCTTTCGCTCATGGTCGGCGCCGTGCCGACCCATACTCGCGATTTCTGGAATTTTCTCTTTCGCCAAGATAATACCTACCGGACTATTTTTCTGGACCTTCGCCTCTGCCGAGCGCTCGTCGCCTTTCTCGTCGGTGCAAGCCTATCGCTTGCCGGAGCCATCCTCCAGGGCTATTTTCAAAATTCCATGGCGGACCCCTTCGTCGTCGGGGTCTCCTCCGGCGCTTCTTTAGGCGCCGTCCTCTGCATCACGTTAGGCCTCCAGGCCGCTGTCCTCGGTTTTTCTATCCAGAGCCTCTTCGCCTTCGCCTCGGGATTCGCCCTTGTTTCCTCTGTGTATCTGCTTTCGCAGAAAAAAGCGGTTTTTAAGGTTGAGACTCTTCTTTTGACCGGAATAGCCGCCGGCGCCATGGCGTCTTCCCTGACCTCCTTTCTTCTCTTCCTCAGGTCCGATTCCTTCGAGCAGGCCGTCTTCTGGCTGCTCGGGAGTTTCACGGCAGCTGATTGGACCCAAGTCGTTGCCGTCGCTCCCTATTTTTTGGTTTGTCTTGGGCTGGCCCAATGGCTGGCCAAGGATATGAATCTTCTTGTCCTGGGAGACGAAGCGGCGCGGTCTCTGGGGAGTCCAGTCGAATGGGTGCGCAGAATATTCCTGGTCATTGCCACGCTTCTTGCCGCCATTTCAGTATCGGTGAGCGGAATTATCGGGTTCGTCGGTCTGGTCGTCCCCCATTGGGTGAGAATCCTCGTCGGTCCCGACCACAGATATCTCTTTCTCCTTTCCTCGATCACGGGCGGCGCATTTCTCGTCGCCTGCGACCTCCTGGCCCGCGTGCTCCTCTCTCCCACGGAGCTCCCGATCGGTATTATCACTGCGGCAGTGGGCGCTCCCTTTTTTATCTATCTTCTGCACCAGAGGAGATAGCCCGGCTCGCCGTTGGCCTTGATAGCTCAAGAATGAAAATGATAAGATTTCATAACTCTGCCATGTATTTTTTTATCAGGGATCACCGTCACAGATACAAATTCTTCTCTTCCGAGCCGGAAAAGGGTCTCGGTGTCAAGGTTTCCCGCACTAAAGAAATCTGGAAGCGCGCCCAGGAAAAACTCCTGCTCCTTCCGAAAAGGGTCATCCGTCAAGAGCAGGCGTTCATCAGGGTTTCAAAGATCGGGGAAGAGACAATCCAAGTCTGTCATTCCGGCTGCCGGTCCGAGAAAAGAATCAAAATAAAGTTCTCCTTTTTTGTGCAGAAGCAGAGGTCCAAACACTTCCTCATGCTGATCGGCGAAACACTCCTCCTCCCGCTAAGCGGTCTGGCCATGCTTCTGCCCGGTCCGAACGTGTTTTTTGCCGCTTTGGCGCTTGTGATGGCGACGCACTGGCAGGCCCTGAGGGGGCTCCTCCGCCTTGCCCGCAAGAAATGCGAGTTTCAGAGTGCACCGCTTTTTTCTGAATGGGAAAAAGCCGCGGCGCTGTCCCAAGAGAACCGCTATTCCGAAATCCTGCAGAAAATCGAAAAAGCGTATCATCTCGTCGACCTCGAAAAGATCCTCTGGAAATAGGTGTCCATCAACAAATTGACAAAACCTCGTTTTTGTATTATTTTTAGGGGAACATGACACTCACCCTCAATCAGCTGCTGTTCATCATCCTCACTTTTGCGGCCGTTGTGGCCGTCGTTTTTCTGGTCATGTTCCTCATCCAGCTCCGCAGGGCGGCGGCCGAAGGCGTCAAGACCCTGGCCGAGATGAGAAAACTGATCGAGAACCTGAACGAACTCGAGAAAGTCGTCAGGGAAAAGCTGGATGATATGGGCCAGATCATGGAAGCGTCCAAGAAGACCGTCCGCAATCTCTCCGAAGCCTCGGTTTTCTTAACCATGCGTGTCTTGAACCCGGCGACGCGATACTGGCCGGTGATCTACCCTCTCTTCAAGTTCTTCTGGAAGAGATGGAGAAAAAGAAAGGAGAATAAAAATGAGTGACAACAAA
This sequence comes from uncultured Eubacteriales bacterium, assembly GCA_964580435.1. Taxonomy (GTDB): domain Bacteria; phylum Acidobacteriota; class Aminicenantia; order Aminicenantales; family UBA8522; genus CAZKEW01. The sequence continues at coordinate 55,595 of CAZOKP010000007.1, read as the reverse complement.
GGCTCGAGCGCTGTCGAAGTGGCCGTGTCTTTTCTGATCGGTGCGGCAACGGGCTTTATCCTCGGCATTCTCTTTGCTCCCGCCAGCGGCAAAGAGACCAGGGAGAAAATCAAAACTCAGGCCATTAAAACAGGGGAAAAGGCCAAGGAAAGCTACGAAAAGATATCCAAAGAGGCGGAAAAAGGGATTCAGGTGGTGAAAGAGAAAGCCCACGAGGGCATCGAAGCCATCAAGGAATTCATCGAAAAAAAGAAGGAAGAGTTTGCTCAAAAGCCCCCTCAGGGGCATGATGCTGAGTGAGCCAAGGACTCCAGCCGTCTTCAGCCGGGCTTCGCTCTTAGCCCAAAGCGGAGAAAACTAAAATGAAGAAAACGATCATATCTTCTATTCAAGCCAGTGAGATTCTCGACTCTCGCGGCAATCCTACGATAAGAGCCCGTGTTTTACTTCAGGGAGGAGCCGTGGGCGTCGCCTCCGTGCCCTCGGGCGCTTCCACCGGCACCCATGAGGCCCTCGAGCTACGCGACGGCGACCCGGCCCGTTATCTCGGCAAAGGCGTCCTCAAAGCGGTCGCCAATGTCAATGACATCATCGCTCCCAAAATCGTCGGGATGGATGCCCGCCGTCAAAAAGAGATCGACCGGCGGCTGATAGAGCTCGACGGGACGCCGGCGAAGAACAATTTAGGCGCCAACGCCATTCTTTCCGTATCCATGGCCACCGCCGCTGCGGCTTCCCGCGCCCTTAAGACTCCCCTCTATGCATACATGGGCAAAGCGGACTCCTACCAGCTTCCCGTTCCGTTGATCAATATCCTCAACGGCGGCTCTCATGCCGACAATAACCTCAATATCCAGGAATTCATGATTGTTCCTGCGGGATGCGCTTCTTTCTCTGAGGCCATCCGCAAAGCCACCGAGGTTTTTCATCACCTGAAGAAGATTCTTAAAAAGAAGGGCTACAGCACCGCTGCAGGAGACGAAGGAGGATTCGCCCCCAACTTGAAAGCGGATGAAGAAGCCATTGAGCTCATCCTCGAGAGCGTTGTGCAGGCCGGGTATAAGCCGGCAGAAGATATTTCTCTGGCCCTCGACGTGGCCGCCTCGGAGCTGTTTGAGGATAGCGTCTATGTCTTTAAAAAATCGGACGGGTCAAAAAAAACTTCAGCCGAGATGATCGAGTTTTATAAAAACCTTGTCGCCAAGTATCCGATCATTTCCATCGAAGACGGACTGGCCGAAGACGACTGGAAGGGATGGAAAGTACTGACAGCAGTGCTGGGAAAGAACATCCAGCTCGTAGGAGACGATATTTTTGTCACAAACCTGGGGAGGCTAAGGGATGGAGTCAAAAAGGGCGTCGCCAATGCCATCCTCATCAAGCTGAACCAGATCGGGACTCTTACAGAAACGATAGAAACGGTCCGGTTCGCCCAGCGCCGGGGCTATGCAACGGTGATCTCCCACCGCTCCGGAGAGACCGAGGATACATTCATCGCCGACTTGAGCGTCGCTCTCGGCTCCGGCCAGATCAAAACCGGCTCTGTGAGTCGCAGCGAACGCGTGGCCAAATACAACCGGCTCTTGGAGATCGAGGAGGAACTCAAAACCAGAGGATCCTACTCCGGAAAAGAGGTCTTTGCGCGCTACCTATAGCAAGTTAGGGCCATGGCCCCGGGAAAAAAAAGAAAAGATAAATTCCTGACGTCCTCGGAAATCGAGATCAAACCCGTTTATGATCATTCGGACCTGGCCCATTTCGACCCGAAAAAAGATTTAGGGGCTCCGGGCGCATTCCCTTTCACTCGCGGCATCCATCCCACGATGTTCCGCGGGAAACTCTGGACCATGCGCCAGTATGCTGGATTCGGGACGGCCGAGGAGTCGAACAGGCGCTACCGTTTCCTTCTTGGGCAAGGCCAGACGGGGTTGAGCGTAGCGTTCGACCTCCCGACCCAGCTGGGACTGGATTCCGACCATCCCCAAGCCCGGGGAGAGGTGGGAAAGGTGGGAGTGGCCATCGATTCTATCCACGACATGGAGACCCTCTTCAAAGGAATTCCCCTGGACAAGGTCAGCGTCTCGATGACCATAAACGCAACAGCGGCGATCATTCTGGCCATGTACCTGGCTATCGCCCGGAAGAGACGAATCCCCTGGTCAAAGCTCTCCGGGACGATTCAAAACGACCTGCTCAAAGAATATATCGCCCGGGGGACATATATCTATCCTCCCCAGGCCTCCCTCAAAATCATCGCCCATATTCTTTCCTTCTGCCAAAAACGTGTTCCTCGCTGGAACACCATGAGCATCAGCGGCTATCATATCAGAGAGGCTGGAGCTACGGCCGTTCAAGAGCTGGCCTTCACGTTCGCAGACGCCATTTCCTATATCGACGCCGCCATCAAAGAAGGTTTAAACGTGGACTCTTTCGCACCGCGGCTTTCTTTCTTCTTGGCTTCTCACAATCAATTTTTCGAAGAAATCGCCAAGTTCCGGGCGGCCCGTCGGATCTGGGCCAAACTGATGAAGCAAAAGTTCAGGGCGAAAAATCCGGCGTCCTGGGCTTTCCGCTTTCATACCCAGACGAGCGGTGCCACCCTGACTGCCCAGCAGCCGGAGAACAACATCGTCCGCGTGACGCTTCAGGCGCTGGCGGCGGTTCTCGGCGGCACGCAGTCGCTCCACACCAATTCCCGGGACGAAGCCCTGGCACTTCCCAGCGAGGAATCCGTCCAAATCGCCCTCCGAACCCAGCAAATCCTCGCCTACGAGAGCGGCGCCGCCGACACTGTCGACCCTTTAGGGGGCTCCTATTTCCTGGAAGCGCTGACCAATGAAATCGAGGCAAGAGTCTGGGATTATCTCAAAAAGATCGAAGACATGGGCGGGATGTTTAAGGCCATCGAGGAAGGATACGTCCAGAGAGAGATCCAGGAAAGCGCCTTCAAGTATCAAAAGAAAGTGGAAAAAAGGGAGCAGGTCGTCGTCGGACTCAATGACTATGTTGCCAAAGGAGAAAAAATTCAATTTCGGCTCTACTCTCCGCCCAAAAGACTCGAGAGCGCCCAAAAAGAGAAGCTGCGCCGCCTGCGCAAGGAAAGGTCATCTCAAAAAGCCAAAGAAGCGCTCGACGCGCTGAAAAAAGCGGCGGAATCCGGCCAGAACCTTATGCCTCCCATCATCGCTGCGGTCGAAGCTAGAGGCACGCTCGGAGAGATCTCAGATGTCCTCAGAGAGGTCTACGGAACGTTTCAAGATACGACCTTGATCTAATCCCAAATCGTGGAAGCATAACCACACTCACCCTAACAGAAAATTCATGCTTAAGAGATGGGTGGCCCGGCGTTAGTCCCAGGAACGGCCGAGTGAATGGTGGGGAGGTCTTCAGCGAGGAACGAATGGGACGCGCCGAGAGGCATTCTCAGTTCCGGGATAGTCCTATCCTGATAGAGGGGGTGGGTGGCGTGGTTTGGGGGTCCCCCGCCGCCCCGAGCGTTTGATGCCCCGGTCTTTGGCTCTGGAAACAACATGATTGACCGCGAGGGCGCCGGGGGTGAACCGCGACGGGACCCGCCCCCATTACGGATGTAAAGATGTAATCATTGCGCCGCCTTGACTTTGATCCGGCGCCCCTCTAAGATAAATCACCGTCATGCCCTTCCCCTTCCTTTATCTCGCCATTTCTCTGGCTTCAGGCATTCTCTTTTCTTCCCTTCTTTCGCTTCCCTTTCTCCTCTGCGTCCTGGGGCTCGTCGGGTCTCTCATCTTATCCTGGCTGGCTTTTTTTTTGAAGAAGGACGGGCTCGCTTTTGCTTTTATTCTCGCCGCTACCGTTTTTCTCGGCCTGAGTCTCTATTCCCGGGAAAACAAAAACTACGAAAAGAACCCCGTCAAAGTATTCGATTTCAACGGCTATGCCGATTTTTACGGCCGGCTGTATAGGTCCTCTTCCTACGGCGTCGGAAGAACTTATCTTTTTCTTAGAGTCGAAAAGATCCGCTATCTCAACAAAGAAGAAAAGGCCGAAGGAAACCTGCGGGTGACCGTTCTTCATCCCGGTCAATACCCTTCACCGTTGAGGCTCAAGGTCGGCGATAAGGTCAAAGTCTCTGCCCAGGTTCTGCCGGTCCGTGACTTTCGCAACTTCGGGGAACCGCGGCTGGCCAACCTGCGCAAGAATCAGAACGTCCACAATCACGCGGTCACAAAAAGCCCCCTTCTGGTGGAACTTCAGGAAAGCAGTGCTCCTTTCTCTGTTTTCCGCGTGACCTCCTCCTTGCGACAGAAACTGACTCAAAAGATCGAGGACCATTTCTCCTCGGCCGATAGAACCGTCCTTTCCCAGGAGGGAGCCGTCGTCGAAGCCCTTCTTCTCGGCGAGAGGGGAAGGATGGAAGAAGCCACAACCCTCGCTCTCCAGAAATCCGGTTTGTTCCACCTGATCGCTATTTCCGGGGCCCATATCGCCATCATCTCTTATCTTCTTTTTGGAATCCTTAAGCTCTTTGGCACACCCAAGCGCCCTTCTTATGCGGTCCTGATCGTTCTTCTCCTCTTCTATGCCCTGCTCGTGGAAGGCCGGGCCTCTGTTTTTCGCGCCGCCATTATGAGCCTAGTCTTTCTTGTCGGCAAGCTTCTCTGGAAAAATTCCCGGCTCCTCAACACCATTTCGTTCAGCGCTTTCATCTTGCTCATCGCGAATCCGTTCTATCTTTTCGACATGGGTTTCGAGCTGACCTTCGCCGCGACTCTTTCCATCATCCTTTTTTTTCGCGCCGTCCAAAAATATTTGCCCCGCCTTCCTCTGAAAATCAGTGACCTCTTCGCCCTATCCTTGACGGCTCAGCTCGGCGTTTTACCTTTTCTGGCGAGCTCGTTTAACCGCGTTTCCATTTCCTCGCTCCTGCTTAACCTTGCCGCCATTCCCCTGACCGGAGTGATCATGGGCCTGGGATTTGTTTTTCTCGGCCTTTCCTTTGTCAACTCGCTTCTCGCTCAAGGGATGGCCCGGGCGCTCGAGTTCCTGGTCCGCGTTTTTCTCTGGATCGCCCATCTTTTTGACCCGGTCGCTTTCTTTTCCTACCGGATCCCCACCCCTCCCCTGCCGATCATTCTGGGATATTTCATTTTCCTCCTTCTTTTCCTTCTCCGCACCAAGTTCAAAGGACAAAAACTCCTGACCGTAACTTTTTTCGCTCTATTCCTCGTCCTGCTCGTGACCTATCCCTTTCCTGCCCAGTCCTCCAGGTCTCTCAGGTTGACCTTTCTCGACGTCGGCCAGGGAGACTGTATTCTGGTCGAATTCCCCGGCCGAAAAAAAATGCTCGTGGACGGCGGCGGCGTTCCAGACGACAGCTTTGATATCGGCGAGAACGTCGTCTCTCCTTTTCTTTGGAGCAAAGGAATCAAAAAAATCGATTATCTGGTCTTGACTCACGCCCATCCCGACCACATGAACGGCCTCAAGGCCGTAGCCAGAAACTTCAAGGTCGGCCGGTTTTGGGAAGCCTTCAGCCCTCCCCAGAGCCCGGCTTACGAAGAGCTCAAGAACAGTCTCGGCCCTGCTGTTCTCAAGGAAAGGATATTTCGCGGCTTCGACTATCAAGCAGGAGATGTCAAGATGAGGGTCCTCCATCCGGAAGAGGAAAAGCCGTTCGTCCATGAGGCCGTCAACGAAAAATCCATCGTGCTGAGATTATCTTCAGGAGAGACTTCCTTTCTTTTGGCCTCAGACATCGGCCTGGGGGCCGAGAGCGAGATGATCGAAAAGAACCTTCTTCTTCAATCTCAAATCTTGAAATCCCCCCACCACGGCAGCAAATCATCGAGTTCGGAACTGTTCCTTGATAAAGTCCAGCCTCAAATTGTGGTCGTCACCGTAGGCAGAGGAAATCTCTACGGAGTCCCGAATCAAGAGGTCCTGGACCGGTACAAGAAGCTGCGTGCGCGCATCCTGAGGACAGATGAAGAAGGCGCCGTCGAAATCGCAATCGACGGCAAAGACATCCTGACCCGCACCGCCCGCGAAGAACCCCCGTCTCATTGACAGCGCTGGCCCTGTGCGTTACGATGGAATCAAGATGCGGGCCAGAAAAGTCTTTATTTTGCTATTCCTGCCATTGTTTCTCGGCTCGTTTCTATATTCTCAAACGCTGGCGGAGATCGCTGCCAAGGAGAAGGAAAGAAGGGAAAGTCTCAAGGGAAAAAAAGCCCGGGTCGTCACCAACGCCGACCTGGCCAAGCTCAAAAAAAAGCCGGCTTTAGAGGTCCCAGCCGCAGAGGCGCCTCCGGTCACGGAAGAGGTCAAGACGCCGCTGCCTCCTCCCCCTCCGGCCCAAGGATCTCAAGTCGAGCCTTCCCCCGCAGGACCCGCTTCAGAGGAAAACTCCCGGGCGACCCTCCAGGAGCTCGGACAGAAATGGGAAAAGGCCAAGGAATATGTGGAGCTCTTGAACCTGAAGATGGGCGCTCTCTGGCAGCAGTACAACAGCCTGGATGCGACGTCCTCCAAGGAGGCTGTCGAGCTGGCCATAAGCGAAACCTTTCTCAAGCTGGAAAAGGCTCAGGAAGAAGAGGCCAAAGCGCGGCAGGAATTGGAAAAATTCCTCGGCCAGGCCAAAAAAGATACTCTTCCGCCGATCTGGATCAAATAGACGGAAAAAACCTCTCGACTCAGCGAAAATAAATAAAAGAAATCTGAAGCCCGAGTTCCCGCTCATCCTTGGATTGAGGATACGTCTTTGCCGGGACAAATGTCTGGTCGGTCGTGATGACCAGATAAAATTCATCCTTCTCCCCGAGCATCTCTTTTTTCAGGTTATAGCTTTTCTCAAAAACGGTCTCGCTCGGGACAAACTCGTCCAGGGTCACATCATTGATCTTGAAGATGACCTTTTGATCGACCAGCTTATCCTTGTTGACGGCTCCTCGGATGACCAGAAGAGCATCGCGGCGAGGATTGTCGACCACGCATCTCGCCTCCCGGGCTGTCCAGCGCCACTGTTTGAGCAACGCGTCCGGGTCGACTTCCAGGTCATACCAGCCGCTCTCATAGATCACTTCGGGCACATCCGGAGGAGGCGGAAGGACCTTAAGAGGCTTGACCAGGATTTCACGCTTGGATTCGCCGGTCCGGTCATAGAGGTTGTAGAACCCCACGACCAGTTTCAGCGTTTCTTCTCCCTTGAATTCCGGGTCAAATTCATCGATGAAAGCAGGGATATAGATCCGCCGCTCATAGGTGTATTCCTTGCCCGGCTCCCATTTGGATGTCGGAACAGAAGGAATATGATCGTCTTGAAAAAGCAGGTTATTCCCATGCCAAAAATGGACATAGACTGTGTAATCTTTGCCGACGCCGGGGAAATCGCTTGCCGTCTTCCATTGGTACTGCATGTTCGTAATCAGATTATCTGTGAGGGTTTTTTCCGAAAATCCTACATTGAGCTCCACACCCTTGACCTGCGCCTTTTTTTGGCAGGAAAAAGAAACGAACGCCAGCAGGACGGCCAGCAACAGCACCAGCGAAACTCTCTGTTTCATCATCCTCCTCCTAACTCAAAAATCGATTTATTATAAAGAATCCAACAGGAGAAGTAAAGGATAAGCCGAAGGGCAATTCCATTGTTCTCCCGTCCCCGTCTCGAGGTTATTGCAAGACAGAAACGAATGATGTATAGTCCGAAAGGGATGACGTTTCTGCTTCTTGTTCTCTCTGTCTTTTCCAGATTCGGCTCCCGAGTCAAAAACATCCTCTATGACCGCAGCGTCCTGAGCCCGAAAATCGCTCCTCTGCCTGTAATCAGCGTCGGAAACATCGCCTTGGGAGGGACAGAGAAAACCCCCCTGGCGCTCGATATCCTCGCCTGGCTGCTGGATAAAGGGTTCCGTCCCGCCCTTGTCTCCCGCGGTTACAAAGGCCGCTGGGAAAGGAATGGGGGTGTGCTTTCGGACGGCAGGGAAATTCTTGGAACGTGGGAAGAAGGCGGGGACGAGCCTTTCATGGTGGCGCGGAATCTCCCTCAGGCCGGAGTTTTTGTGGGCAAGAACCGCTTCTCCTCCTGCGTCAGGGCCAGGCAGTCCGGGTTCAATGTCGTCGTTCTTGATGACGGATTTCAGCACCGCCGCCTCGCCCGAGACCTGGATATCGTGCTTTATTCTCCCGAAGAAAAAATCACTCTCCGCGAACCTCGAAGCTCCCTGAAAAGGGCGGATGTCTGCTTGGTCAAGAACAAAGACTATTCGGTCGTCAGCAGGGGCTTCTTTTCTCCCTGGAACCAGGAAAAAATATCGGCTGAAGCCTTGGCCAAGAAGAAAGTGCTCGCCTTCTGCGGGATCGCCCGTCCTCAGAGGTTCTTTGGTCTGGTCCGGGAGGAGGGTCTTGAAGTTGTCTCGGCCATGAGTTTTCCCGACCACCACGCCTACCCCCCCTCGTCCCTAAGAAAGATCGTCCGCGCCTACCGGGAAACCAGCGCAGAAGCCGTTCTCACCACGGAGAAGGACAGCGTAAAAATTGAGGCGCAGCGGAGTTCCTTTGGAAATATTCCCGTTTTTTATCTCAAGATCGGGCTCCGGGTCGAGCCCGAACTTGACGAAAAAATGCGGCGGCTTCTGGAAAAGACGGCTCGGTCTTAATGTCTATAAAAACTATCGATATGATAGAATTTGTAACCTTCAGCCTCTTCCGCCTTCTCGGCGGCGTCGTCTTCTTCCTGCCGCGAAGGCTCTGCCTCTTGATGGGAGCGGCCCTCGGAACCCTGCTCTTTTACGCGGATAAGAAGCACCGCCGGCTGGCCCTGTCTAACCTCGATAGAGCCTTTGGCCCAAGGCTATCGCCAGACCTGCGCCGCCGCATCGCCCGAGATTCCTTTAAACACTTTGGACAGATGATCGCCGCTAACCTGAAATGGATGCACCTCGGAGAATCCCGTCGGGAAGAGCTTCTGGCGGTCGAGGGGGAGAACAACATCCGCCGGGCTCTCGAAGAAGGCAAGGGTGTTCTTCTCTTCTCAGCTCATCTCGGGAACTGGGAGATCGCATCCTCGGTCATCTCCAAGATCGGCCGACTCAGTGTCGTAGCCAGGCCCTTAGATAACCGGTTGCTGGAAAAGGAGCTTGTCCGCTTCAGGAACAGTCTCGGCGCCCGGGTGATTTCCAAGTTTCAAGCAGCCAGGCCCATTATCCGCTCGCTGCGCCAGAACGAGATTGTGGCCATCCTGATCGACCAGAACGTCCTGCGGAGCCAGGCCGTTTTTGTGGATTTCTTCGGCATTCCCGCCGCTACAACCCCCAGCCTGGCCTCTTTTCATCTCCGCGCCCGCTCCCCCATCCTCCCTATCTTTTGTTACCTGACGCCTTCTCTCTCCTATCGGGTCAAAATCGGCGAGCCACTCCAGGTCGAGCTCAGCGGCGATTCAAAGCAGGATGTGTTGAAAATCACCCAGTCTTCGACTAAGATGATTGAGGCTGAGATACGGGATCACATCAGTGACTGGTTGTGGTTCCATAACCGGTGGAAGACCAGGCCGGAAGGAGAAGCGGCCGCCCGAGAATCAGCCGCTGGAGAGAAAGATGCCTGAAGAAAGAATCCTGCGGGAAAAGCGCGCTTTCGACGAGCTCCGACCCGTCAAGATCCAGACAGACTATCTCGACTACGCCGACGGTTCAGCCTTTATCGAGCTCGGAAAGACACGGGTTGTGGCCGCGGCCACAATTGAGGAAAAAGCCCCTCCTTTTCTCAAGGGCACTGGAACTGGCTGGGTTACCGCCGAGTATTCCATGCTCCCCCGCTCGACCGAAAAGAGAAACATCCGCGAGCGCACTCAAGGCCGGGTCTCGGGCCGGGCCCAGGAGATTCAGCGTCTTATCGGCCGGGCGCTTCGCGCCGTGACCGACCTCGCCGTGCTCGGCGAAAGGACGATCATTATCGATTGCGACGTGATCCAGGCCGACGGCGGGACCAGAGTGGCTTCGGTCACCGCAGGCTGCGTGGCTCTGGCCCTGGCCCTAAAAAAACTGTTGGACGAAAAGGCGATCGACGAAATGCCTCTCCAACACCTCGTCAGCGGTATCAGCGTCGGCATCATCGGCAGCACACCTCTCCTGGACCTCGACTACAACGAAGACTTCCAGGCCATTATCGACATGAACGTGGTGGAGACCGACAGAGGCCAGCTGGTCGAAATCCAGGCGGCAGCAGAAAAGGAGCCGTTTTCGAGGAAGGAGCTGCTGGACCTCCTGCGGTTGGCCGATACCGGAATCAAGGAGCTCATCCAGGTCCAGAAAGCGGCCCTCAAGAAAAAAAGCCTCCTTTTTATGGCTTACGGGTAAAGGGAGAGAGAGATGAAGAGAATTCTCATCACCGGAGGCGCGGGGTTTCTGGGAAGCCACCTCTGCGAGTACCTTCTTGAGCAAGGCGCAGATGTGGTTTGCACCGACAATTTCTTCTCGGGCAGCAAGGACAACATCCGCCACCTTTTTTATCATCCGTACTTCGAATTGATCCGCCACGACGTCATCCATCCGCTCTTCGTCGAGGTCGACCAGATCTATCATCTGGCTTGCCCGGCCTCTCCGATTCACTACCAGCACAACGCGATCAAAACCGTCAAGACCAATGTCATGGGCACGATCAACATGCTCGGCCTGGCTAAGCGAACCAAGGCCAGGATCCTGCTGGCCTCTTCATCGGAAGTCTATGGGGACGCCAAAGTCCATCCTCAAAAGGAAGAGTACTGGGGCAATGTCAATCCGATCGGAGTTCGCAGCTGCTATGATGAGGGGAAGAGAGTGGCAGAGACCCTGATGATGGACTATTCCAGGCAGAACAACGTTGATATCAAGATTGCCCGGATCTTCAATACCTACGGCCCCCGCATGGCCGTCAACGACGGCCGGGTTGTCAGTAATTTCATCGTTCAGGCCCTCAAAGGAAAGGAACTCACGGTCTACGGGGACGGAAAACAGACCCGCTCCTTCTGTTACGTGACGGACCTCATCGCCGCTCTAGTGAAGATGATGAACACCGAAAATTTCAAGGGGCCGGTCAACTTGGGAAATCCCTTGGAGTTCACTGTTCTGGAACTGGCCAAAACGATCGCGAGACTGACAGGCGGTCCTTCAAAAATCCTCTTCAAACCCCTGCCTTCGGATGATCCGGTCCGCCGCTGTCCTGATATTTCCCTGGCCAGGGAAAAACTCGGCTGGGAGCCGCTCGTCGGTCTCGAGGAAGGGCTGCTCAAGACGATCGAGTATTTCCGGGAGAAAGTATGAAATTCTCCGTTGTGATCCCGGTTTTTAACGAGAAGAACACGATCGAGGAAATCCTCCGCCGCGTCCAGGCCGTGGATGTGGGCCTGGAAAAAGAGATCATCGTCGTCGATGATGGTTCCACCGACGGGACCCGCGATCTTCTCCAAAACTTCGCCTCCCCGCAGGTCCGGGCGCTTTTCCACGAGAAAAATATGGGCAAGGGAGCCGCTCTGCACACCGGGTTCGCCCAGGCCGAAGGCGATATCGTCCTCGTCCAAGACGCCGATCTAGAATATGACCCGCGGGAATATTCCAAACTTCTCGAGCCCATTCTGGACGGCCGGGCTGACGCTGTCTACGGAAGCCGCTTTCTCGGCGGACCTCACCGGGTGCTTTTTTTCTGGCACTATGTGGGCAACAGGGTCCTCACCACTTTCTCCAACATGCTCACGAACCTCAACCTGACAGACATGGAGACCTGCTATAAAGTCTTTAAAAAAGACATCCTCCAAAAAATCCGCCTTAAGTCCCGTCGCTTCGGGTTCGAGCCCGAGATCACAGTGAAGCTGGCCAAATTGAAGTGCCGCATTTTTGAAGTTCCGATCTCCTATTCGGGACGTCTTTATGAGGAGGGGAAAAAAATCGGTTGGAAAGACGGAGTGGCGGCGCTTTTCCATATCATCCGCTTCAAAATCTTCAATTAAGGACAACGTGCTGGATAGTAGCTTCGGGCTGCAGCCAGCCGATACTTCCTGTGATTCCATCCTTCAAATCTCCATACCGGCAGAATTATCTCTAAGCCACTGGCGGCGCTTTTTATAATCCGGAAGGACAAGAGCCACCTGCCTCCAAAATTCGCGGGAATGATTCTTTTCCTTTAGGTGACAAATCTCATGAACAACGACATAATCAACTATTGAGACCGGTGCCATCGATATTCGCCAATTAAATCTTAATACGCCGCTTCTCGAGCAGCTTCCCCACCTTTTCTGCTGGTTTCGGACTATAATTTTCTTTGGCGCCAGGTTCAATAACTGACTGTATCGTTCTGCCCTCTGCAGAACGAGTTCCGTCGCTCTTGAATAATACCATTTCGTAAGTGCTTCCTTTATGATCTGCTTTCTATCCTGGTGACTCAAATTTTCATTGACAGCTATTGCAAGCCGTCTTCCGATCGGCACAGGCTCGCACGCAGATCCATCTTCTGTATCGACGATCTTCAGCCGATATCTCCGGCCAAGAAACAATATCTGTTCGCCGCTGACATATTCTTTTTCTGGATGTAGCTTTCTTAGCTCCCTAAAAATAGCTTGCTTTTCTAGGATCCATCGGCTTTTTTTATGGACGATCTCTCGGATTCTCTCAATGTTTAAGCGCCTTGGCGCCAAGACCACAACTTGTGAAGTGTTAGATATTGATACAGCGACAGATTTTTTTCTTCTCCCTCTTTTTATTCGGTACTCAATTTCTTTCCTGCCAAAGCTAATTTTTTCCATCCCAGTCCTGATCCTTAAAATCTTTTTTCAGCTAGCTCTATAAGCTCTCTGATAAAGATCTCGATCTCTTCATCGGGGAAATTGATCTTTCTCAGCAGATCTTTGAGTTCTCTTCGCATCTCTTTCTTCACATCTTCTTTTTCGGTCCAGTCAACGACCCGCTTACTCCTTATTCTCAGGACGATTTCTCTCGCCAAATCGCATCTCTTTTCATCATCCTCGCCAAATAGTCCTTTCCCGTACGGCGCGAAAATTCCATAGAAAGCATATTCATCACTATCGAGATTTTTCTCTTTCGCGGTCTCTCCTCTTTCCTCTTCTTGTTTCTTGATTTCCAGCAAGTCTTTAAGGAACTCCGCTTCATCCTTCCTTCTTGCCCTATCTTCCCTTATCACGGATTCAAGCCTATCTTGAAGAGATTCATAAAAATGCGGATCTTCTGGAATCCTTGACTTTATGGTGTCTCGAATCGCCTGTTCGATATGGCTTGCTTTAGCTCTTGCGCTTCCTTTAACTTCGAGTTTCTCTTCAAAATCAGGAGCGTTTATGTCAACCGGTTCCAAAATTTCTTCAACGCCAACATCCACGATATGGGCATGAATAAGACTTTCTACTTTCTTGCTGCAATTCTCCAGGCTCAGGCGTTCATCCCGATAGAGATTCCTCGCGCCTTCTCTGATCATGCCGAGGAATTTGAAATCATCCAGATACGGATCGACGGCAGGGTCGGGCATTAGGATATCAATGCTTTTCGCGAAAACCCTGAAGGCTTCCTCGAACTCTGCTCTGATATCTTCGGGTCTCAATATTTCGATGCATTGCTGAATCATATCCTGCGGCTTGCCTTCTCGACATACCTTCCTGAAAAAGGCGATCGCTTTTCCGTGAAACGCCTTTAAAAAAGCAATCTCCCTCTTGATATCATCTACGCTAAACAGTCCTCTCAGGTCTTCCTTATCAAAAATGGCCAGGGCCTTGGCCAGTTCCTTTCCAACTCCCACATAATCTACGACCAAGCCGAAATTCTTCCGTGGATAAGGCCGGTTGGTCCTTGCGATGGCTTGAAGCAAAGTGTGCTCCTTCATCCGCTGATCGATATACATGACCTGTTCGATGGGCGCATCAAAACCCGTTAAAAGCTTATCGCAGACGATCAGAAACTTGAGGGGATGCGATGGGCTTAAAAACACTTCTTTTCCCGAGATGTAATCTTCCTCTAGCGCCGTCCGGCGGTATTTCTTCTTCCATTCAAGAGGGTCATCGTTATTCACGGTCATGATGACCTCAGACCAGGAAGGGTCGATGAGCTTATCAAGCGCTCCCTTATACATGACCGCTGTTTTTCGCTCTGAAGCAACAATCTGGGCCTTAAAACCGTTAGGGGCGATCTTGGCCATGAAATGACCGACAATATCCATGGCGACCCGCTCGATCCTCCGCGGGGCAGAAATAATGGTTTCAATGGTGGCATAACGTCTTTTGATCTCGGCAAGTTCTTGCTCTGTTTTTTCTGGAAATAATTCTCTAATCAGGGTATCTATCGAAGTTCCCACCACCTGAAGGTTTGCCAGCCTGCTCTCATACTTGACAGGTTTCGTGGCCTCATCTTCAAGCGATTGCTGCATATCGTAGCGATCGAGATACCTTTCTCCAGGCGGACTGAAATGTCTATAAGTATTGCGATCCCATTTATCAAGCGGCGTTCCGGTAAAAGCAAAGAAACATGCGTTGGGGAGCGCCTTCCTCAGATTTAATGCGAAGTTTCCATATTGAGTCCTATGAGCCTCGTCTGTCAGGACGATGATATTCTCCGCTTCCGAAAGAGGCTTAACGTGGGGTTTCCTGAACTTCTGGACGGTGGTCATAATCGTGTTTCCGGAAGTGCCGTTTCCGAGGAGAGAATAGAGTTGCCTCGAGGTTTTTGCCTGAATGGGATTCGGAAAATTGCAGTCCCTAAACTGGTCGGTGATTTGCTTGTCCAGTTTTGTCCGGTCAGTGACAATTAGGATATTCGGGTTTTTGAGTTTTTTCTCTTCTCTTTTAAGTTTTGTCGCTGCAAAAAGCATGATCAGCGATTTCCCTGAACCCTGCCAGTGCCAGATTATTCCTCTCTTGTGTGGCTCACTGGACACGCGCCTGACTATTTTATCTACAGCCGAGTATTGTTGATATCGGCAAATTTTTTTAACAATCTTATGTTCTTCTTTGCTGAAATCAAAAACTATAAAATTCCGGACAATATCAAGAAGATTCTGTTTCTTCAGGAGCCCTGCGATTAATACCTCCTGCATCGGCGGATGGGCGCTTAAATCCTTCTCCTCGATCAAACCAAGCCTGAGCATCTCTTTGACCGTCGTATGGTTGCCCATATCGGAGAATTTATCGCCATTCTGAGCTTTCCACTCATGATATTTATCGGGAGTGACATCGATCATTCCATATTTCGCGCCGAAAAGATTGCACCCGATAAGAATCTCATTCGTCCGGAAGAGTTGTGGGATTTCCTCTTGGTAGCGGATCAGTTGGTGCTGGGCGTCAACTACTCCAGTATTCCTCGCAACGGGGCTCTTGCATTCGATAACGACAAGCGGAATCCCGTTGACGAAAATAACGATATCCGGCCGTGCTGTAATTTTTCCATTTCTTAGCCAAAACTGATTTACAGCAAGAAATTCATTTTTTTCGATGTTGTCAAAATCAATATAATTGACCGTTTGTTTCTGACGTCGGCCGCCGATATCCTGATCAACAGACGTCCCAGATATCAGGTATTTATGGAAAATCTTGTTAGCCTCGAGAGTGCTTTCTGCTTGGATATGGGTGATCTTTCGGACGGCCTTGGCGATCGAATTTTCATTCAGGTGGGGATTTATTTCTCTTAGCTTTCGCCTCAGCCGTTCTTCTAGGATAGCATCTTTTCGTGACTTCCGCTCACAATCTTCCTTTAGTTCAGGATCGAAAAAGTCCCCGTGAATACACGAGTATCCCAGCCGCTTGAGCTGCTCAATCGCAGGCTGTTCGGAAAGCACATCTTCATTAAAGATATGTTTTGTCATTTTTACTTATACGGATTAAAACCTGGATTATCTTCCAAATATTGCTTGATGTGCTGAAAAGCCTTCTCTGAATATCTGTTGATATATCCACTCTTTGAAGATCGAATTTTCTGATGATATTCAATATTGCCTTTCAAATTAAATTTGGCAATGCTTTTGCTGACAAAATTTGTGCTGCGGTTCAATTTTTGGGCAATCTCACTTGTGAGATATGGATAATCATCTTCGATATCAGTCTTTTTAATTTGAACCGGCAATGATAAGTCTCCCTTGGGGCCTTTGCGAAGATTGACGTCCGCTGTATAATTCTTGGGAGCTTGAATGGCCACTATTCTCACCATTTCAGCTCTTTTGATGAATTTTCCAATCTCTAAATGGGGCAATATCTTTTTTTTTCTCTTTGATTTCCATTCATTTTCGAAATTGTCCTGACTAATATATTCATTTCCATCAAACCGGATGCCCCTCTCGAGGAGCCATACCAAGCGTTTCTCTTCTTTTCTGCCCTTTCGCAATCTTCCGACCAACCTTTGGACTTTGTCGCAATATGTGGTGAGATGTTCGAAGCTGATTGATAAAAAGTTGGCGCTAATCTTTTCGGAATACCTTTTAAAGTGCTTCGTGATTATATCTTTATAAAATTTGCAGCTAAAATAGAACAGATGATGAAGGATCTCTTTCGGAACATTGGGGAGAATCCCATGGACAGCTTCGTTCCGAAGGGAAATTATTTGTTGGATATGGTGAGCTTGATTTTCATCCAACAACTGAAGCTGATTATGTAATTTTGATATTACTTGTTCGGCAGATATAGTATTTCCTTGGTCATCTCGCGCTATAGGAATCTTATTTTTCAAAAGTAGTCCTTTGCCAAGAAGCTCCCAGGCTCGAGTTAAGAGAATAAGAGTTGTTTCAATTTTGTGTTCGTCAAAAACTCTATTGAAGGCATCTATGGCCGACAAGGCTGAACTCAATGATTTCTCTATATATTGCAGGTATAAACGCTTTCTTCTCATCGTCTATTTAAACACTCTTAATTTTCCTGTTAACAATTTATCCATCAACCCCTTTTTCAGAACTCCCAAATATGCTTTTTGCTCAGCTTCTTTTTGAATGTCTTCGTCTACCGAGGTTAATATTTCGGCAATCTTTCTTTGTTCTTGAATTGGAGGAAGCGGAATACATAGATTTAATGCAACATCCCGGTTTAGCCCGGGGACCCCTGTAGCAGCGTTAAGTGTCTGCAATTTCATGGAAATTAGCTGGAAGTAAAGCCATTGCATATGGGTTTTTTCTGAACTACTGGCAACATAATAAGTAGTATCTATAGGCCAATAATTTGACTCAGCCCAAGTAATACTTCCCACAGTGCCTTTTCTGCCAACAATTACGCCAGGACCTTTAGCTAAAAAATCATTGTGATATCCGATAATGCCATTAGATCCATAAACAGGATATTGACTTCCTTTTCTTTTTGAATCAGGCAATCCTTTCCCATAATTTAACGACATAATACGCCTTAGCTTAACGAACTGCCAATCAACCGGGATTTCGCCGATTTCGGTTTTCTTGAATTTGGTGTGCCCGATGCCGCGGGTGAGGAGCTCCTGCATCAAGCCTTTTTTCAGCTCCTTTGTTTTTTCGACGACTTCTTGCTTTCTCTCGATTGCTTCATCGACCCCTGACAAAATATCAGCGATTTTTCTTTGTTCAAAAATGGGGGGGACAGCCAATTTGAAGGATTTTATCTCGGGCGCCTTGATTGTCTTTATTGTTGTGCTTGAGGAAGCATTATTAAGTTCTTGTTGAAACTTCTTGCTCAAGAAAATCTGATTTAACCATGGAGAATGAACTATTCTCCTGTTTGGAGAAATTCGGATAAGATTTGCAGTAATATTTGCACCTTCTAACAATTTTGGAATCATGGCAATCTTTCCCATCGTCCCACGCACAGAAATAACAAAATCTCCCTCAGTTAGACGAGTTCTTGGAAATTTCGATGCGGTTTCTTCTGATATGAATCTATATAGGGACGGATCGTTTTCAAGAGTCCCATTCGCCCGCATGAGTTCTCCCCTCACCTCGGGAATCCCCTTTTCAACATATTTGATATTGTAATAAGTCGGATATCTGTAAATCTCATCTGAGACTTCTCCCAAGGATATAATCTGCCAATCCACGGGGATTTCGCCGATTTCGGTTTTTTTGAATTTGGTTTCGGTTCGAAGGCTATCGACTGGAGACATCTCTTGCTCCCAGCACTCTCATAATGAAATTCTGAAACTCTTTTTCATATTTTTCAGGCGCGATTTCCGGACCTGGAATAGCAGGAACATCAAGTCCGCTCTTAACGAATTCACGGCTTATCGTCTCCATGCTCTCGCGCAGCCTGGAGCTTCTCATGTAATCCGATGGTGCCTTGTCAACTTCGCCCAGGACATCCCAGACGTTCATGAGTGCAGAAAATAGCGCGATCCAGTCAAGCCACACAGGAATCCTGGCTTCTTTATAGTTCACTCCAGAAAGGAACTCCCACCATCTTTTCTGAGAAACCCAATACTCAATTCTGCGCTTTCCTTTATTCCTTGTCAAAATCAACCCAGAATCAGAGAGATCAAGCAGAGTTTTGCGGGCTCCCATAAAGGAAATTCCTATGGCCTTGGCGATTTCTGAGGGATGACCGGCCTCATGGGTTAATAAAAAAAGTATGCATTCCGCGCGAGATCCGATTCCAAAGAGGGCTCTCAACGAGAAACGGATATTACTCGTGATTGCGACAGGTACTGGCCTAGTCAACTTGCGAATCGATATCGGTTCACGAAGGAGACCCTGGTCAAGAAAAAGTTTTAATGGGCTTTGTGGTTTCGGATAGGGCAGTCCTTCCTTCGTCCTAAAGAGCGATTCGGGTCTGATATGCTGAGAATATTTATGTAAAGAGGAAAAAGGTTTCCATTTCCGCTCGTAGCTTCCGGCTTCTTTGGAGACGAAAGAAGCAGCAGCGCTCATTAATCGGGACGCGGTTTCGTTATTTCGCTTTATGATTCCCCGTAGCCGCTGATTATCAATCCATTTCCCATTCACGACCATCCAGTCGAGTATCTCATCAAAGAGGCGTGGCTCATAGCGGGCCATCTCCAGGCTGAAGACTAAAAGAGCCTCAGGATCTATGGCCCAGAGGTCTTCCGTCCGTGCGCCGCCCACAATTCCCAAGGCAGACCATTGCCGCCAGAGAAAATCAAGTATGTTCTCTAGAAAGATATCTTTAAAGTTTCGCTGCGACATCGCCGTGTCCTATTTTTCTAAGAAAATCCCTAAGGATCAGCCGGAATCCTTCCGAGGGATCGTGAGTCATACTCCAGCGGGCAGCATCTTCTAATTCCTGGGAGGACGGTTTAAGGGCAAGGAGGTCATCAAAATGTTTCCCACCTTGATCCGCGGCGGCATGGAGCTTGAAATGAATCTGATCAAAGCGGCCCAGGTAATGAATAATTAGCGCTTTGCCATAAAATCTTGTCTCTGTTCTTTCCATTAATCCCTGGGGCAGGCCGAAATCCATCACCGAAGCCGGATCGGCGTTAAGCCAGTTTTCTGG
Source organism: uncultured Eubacteriales bacterium (assembly GCA_964580435.1). GTDB lineage: Bacteria > Acidobacteriota > Aminicenantia > Aminicenantales > UBA8522 > CAZKEW01. The sequence goes on along the minus strand of CAZOKP010000007.1, from coordinate 36,199 downwards.
TAGATTGAAATCTTTCTGAACCTTATCGGCTGCTTGCTTTATGAGAGGAGAAAAAGGGCCTGCTTTTAAGAGTGATATCGATCCCTCGTTTTTTTCTACCAATGCAATAACATCAACATCTTTTGTGGTCCTGCGGACGTATCCGAGCACATTCAATGCAGCGCCGCCGCAAACAACCATCTCGACGATCCCAGCGCCAAGAGCTTCGAGCTGCTCAGAAAGAGCCGCCAGTGCTTTTTCTATTTCGGCTTTCCCCTCAAACATGATTAAACCTTGAAATTCAACTCTCTCAATGATCCCATAACTTTTTCTTCGAGTTTTGCATAATCTTTCTTCAGCTCTATTAGCTCATCGATTGTTTTTTGGATATCAATCTTCTCTTCCTCCTCGGAAACGTCAACATACCGGGTGATATTGAGGTTATAGTCATTCTCACGGATTTCGTTTATAGAAACCGGCCGGCAGTATTTGGGAACGTCCCGATATTCCCGAAAGGCGGTGACGATCTTGGCGATATCTTCCCGGCGCAGCTTGTTCTGCTTTTTTCCTTCAAGAAAGTCATTTGCTCCATAAAGGAAGAACACCTTTCCCCTTCGCTCCTGGCTTTTGCTTCTGTTTAGGATGAAAAGACAGGCAGGAATGCTTGTCCCATAAAACAACTTTTGGGGAAGACCGATTATAGCTTCGAGAAGGTCTTCTTCAAGGATCCCTTTTCTTATTTTTCCCTCAGCCCCTCCTCGGAAAAGCGCGCCATGTGGAAGGACCACACCGGCTTTCCCAGTTGGCTTGACGGTGGCGAGCATGTGTTGGACGAAGGCATAATCAGCATAGCCCTTGGGCGGGACTCCGAACCGAAATCTTTTGTAGGGATCATTCTGAGATCTCTCATATCCCCAGTTTTTGAGGGAAAACGGCGGGTTGGCAATCACAATATCGAACTGCATCAATAGGCCTCTGTCGAGGAACTGGGGATCGCGGAGCGTATCGCCCCTCTTGACCTGCGCGCTTTGCAGGCCGTGAAGGAGGAGATTCATCTTGCAGATGGCCCAGGTGCCGACATTAATTTCCTGGCCATAGAGGGAGATATTTTGCGGATTTTGTCTATTTTCTTTCAGATGATAGACGGACTGGATGAGCATGCCACCAGAGCCGCAGGCGGGATCGCAGATTCGCATCCCCTCTTGCGGATCGAGGAGATCGACAAGTAGCTCAACAACTTCCTTAGGGGTATAGAATTCACCACCCTTTTTGCCAGCGCTTGAGGCGAATTGGGCGATGAGGTATTCATAAGCATCCCCAAGGATATCTGGCTTTTCTAGGTCTTCGTTCCGCAGCCTGATTTGTGAGAAATGATTGATGAGCTGGGCAAGTATATGGTCAGGCAGCCTGTCTTTATCATTAAAATCTACAGTGGATAGAACGCCCTCAAGGCTCTCCGGGTTCTCCTCCTCTAGCGCATCGTTTGCCACATTTATCGCCCTGCCTATGTCTTGAATAAGTGTTTGAAAATAGGACCAGCGCGCTTTTCCCGGGACAAAAAAGGCATGATAGTCTCGGTCTTCTAGTGCAATTTTCTGATCGCCAGTATCGCGTAGGATTCTTTCTACTTCTTCATCGAATACATCGGATATGCGCTTCAAGAAGAGAAGGCCGAAGATATAATTCTTGTAGTCGGCGGCATCGATATGACCACGAAGAATGTCCGCGGATTTCCAGAGATGGGATTTCAGAAGGTCCAAATTGACTTTTTCCATGATGGCCTTCCCCTGGCTTTAAGTTAATAGAACCAAGTCAAATATACAAGATCCGAGCGAATTTGTCAATATATTTTTATATTATAGTTTATTCGTCATATTTATATATATAAACTATAATATTTGCCGCCATCTCAAATAATCTTAATTTTATTAAAACGATTCGGGCTCCTCGAGCCCATTCTGGACGGCCGGGCTGACGCTGTCTACGGAAGCCGCTTTCTCGGCGGACCTCACCGGGTGCTTTTTTTCTGGCACTATGTGGGCAACAGGGTCCTCACCACTTTTTCCAACATGCTCACAAACCTCAACCTGACAGACATGGAGACCTGCTATAAGGTTTTCCGCCGGGAATTCCTCGAAAAGATTAAGCTCAAGTCCCAGCGGTTCGGGTTCGAGCCCGAGATCACGGTGAAGCTGGCCAAATTGAAGTGCCGCATCTTTGAAGTTCCGATCTCGTATTCCGGCAGAGATTACACCGAAGGCAAGAAAATCGGCTGGAGGGACGGGGTCGCCGCCCTTTTCCACATCATCCGCTATAAATTCTTCAGTTGACTGCGGCCCGGTTGACTTGACTTTGACCGCCCATAAATATATTATTTTTATTCCATTTAGCCAAATTATTATACCCGCGCATCCTGTCCGTCTTTATGGTCCGATGCAGAGGAGGTTATCATGAGTTTAGTCTCTTTATTGATTTTAGCCGGCGTCATTATCGTCATCATCGCCATCATTCTCATCATCATAGCCAAGCAATACCGGAAGGTCGGGCCGAATGAGGTCCTGATCATCGCCGGGGGGAAGAAAAAAACGGTCGTGGGTCCTGACGGCACCAAAATCAAGGTCGGCTACCGCTACCGCCTGGGCGGAGGGACCTTCGTCATTCCCTTTATAGAAACCGTCTACAGGCTGCCCATGGACGTGATCACCCTGAACATCAAGACGCCCGAGGTCCTCACCAACAGCGGCGTCCCGATCCTGGCCGAGGCCACTGCTCAGGTCAAGGTCGACTCCTCGGATTCTTCCATCCGCCTGGCCGCCGAACAGTTCCTGGGCTCGGGAAAAGAAGGCATCCGCGACGTCTCGATGAATGTCCTGGAAGGACATATGCGAGAAGTCATCGGCACCATGACGGTGGAGGAAATTTTCCGCGGCCGACAGGAATTCTCTGCCCGCGTCGCTGAAGCCATCCGTCCGGATCTCACCCGAATGGGCCTGGTCATGCTCTCCTTTGCTCTCAAGGACATCAGCGACACCCAGGGCTATCTCGAATCGTTGAGCAAGCCAAAGGTCGCCGCCGCCAGGAGGGATGCGGCCATCGCCGAAGCCGAAACGGAGAAAGAGGCGATCGTCAAGTCCTCCCAGGCCCGCAAAGAAGGAGAGGTTGCCCGCCTCGCTGCCGAGGCCCTTATTGCCAAAGCACAGTGGGACAACGAGGCCAAAAAATCCGAATCCCAGGTCGCGGTCAACCAGAAAAAGGCCCAGGCAGACTTTTCCTACGACCTGGAGCGCTACCGCCTGAGCCAGCAGATCAAGAAAGAAGAAGCCAAGATGATGGTCATCGAGAAAGAGGAATCCATCAAGATCGAAGAGCTGGAAATCGCCCGCCGCGAGAAGGAACTCGAGGCCAGCGTCATCAAGCCCGCCGATGCCCGTAAATACCAGATCAAAGCCGAGGCTGAAGCCGAGGAATACAGGATCCAGACCGAAGCGAGGGGAAAGGCAGAGGCTTTGCGGCTCGAAGGAGAGACCGAAGCCGAGCTGATGAAAAAGAAAGGCACGGCAGAAGCCGAGGCTATGTCGAAGAAGGCCCAGGCCTGGGACAAGTACAACCAGGCTGCCGTCCTGGAGATGTATCTCAGGGCTCTGCCGGAGTTGGCCAGGGCCGTCTCCGAGCCTCTCTCCAGGGTGGACAAGATCGTGGTCGTGGGCGGCGGCGACAAAAGCTTAGGGACGACAAAGATCACAGCTCAGGTGGCCGAAGTCCTGGCCCAGATGCCCGATATCGTGAAATCCTTGACGGGAGTGGACCTGAAGAAATATCTCCAAGACAAGCTTTCGCCCGAAGAGAAAAAAGAGAAGTAATCTCTTTCGAAAGATAGACCCATTATGATCTCAGAAAAAGTCAACCAAATCGGCGCTTCCCCGACTCTGAAGATCTCGGCCAAAGCCAAGTCTATGAAGGCCGGGGGGGTCGATATCATCGACCTGAGCGTGGGCGAGCCGGATTTTCCCACGCCCGAGAACGCCAAAGCCGCAGGCATCCGGGCCATCCAGCAGAATTTCACCAAGTACACCGAGAACGAGGGCATTCCCGCCCTAAAGAAGGCCGTGATTACCAGGATGAAGGAAGATTATGGCCTCAGTTATGAGCCGAATGAAGTGATCGTCTCACCCGGGGCCAAGGCCTCTCTTTTCCTGGTCCTCCAGACCCTTGTCGATGAAGGCGGGGAAGTCATCATCCCCGCTCCTTACTGGGTGACCTATCCCATGGCCGTTATCCTGGCTAAAGGCAAGCCGGTCATCATCCCTACAAAAGAAGAAAACGGCTTTCTGCTGACGCCCGAACAACTCAAAGCGGCGATTTCCCCGTCGACAAAGGCTCTCATCCTCAACAACCCCTCCAATCCCACCGGAGCGGCTTACTCCAAGGCCCAGCTCGAAGCTCTGGCTGAAGTGATCCGCGGCGAGGATGTCTTCGTCATCGCTGACGAGATCTACAGCAGGCTTATCTTCGACGATTTTCAATTCGCGAGCTTTGCCTCTTTGGGCCAGGACATCAAAAGGAAGACGATCGTCGTGAACGGCGTTTCCAAGTCCTACTCGATGACGGGCTGGCGCATAGGATATGCCCTGGGACCAGCCGAGATCATCGATGGAATGGCCAAGATCCAGAGCCATGCCACCTCCAATCCCTGCTCCATCTCTCAGCTAGCCAGCCTCGAAGCCCTGAGCGGCCCGCAACACGAGGTCTCGCGGATGGCCGCCGAGTTCCAGCGGCGACGGAATTACTGCCTGATGCGGCTGCGCGCCATCCCCAACACTTCCTGTTTCAAGCCGCAGGGAGCATTCTACCTCTTCCCCAATTTTTCTTCTTATTACGACAGAGAAGCCAACGGCATCCAGATCCGCAATTCCTACGGCCTGGCGTACTATCTGCTGAAGGAAGCTAAAGTGGCGATTGTCCCCGGGGATTCGTTCGGCGCAGATAACCATATCCGTCTCTCTTACGCCACCTCCATGGAGAACCTGGAAAAGGGAATGGACCGAATCAACGAAGCCGTGTCCCGTCTCAAAACGCCAAAAAGAGTAAGACGAATCGCCCTTCAGAATGCCGTGACGCGGGTGAAAAAATCGGTCCCGGTGGATTCGTCCATTAACCTCAAGACGAGGGACGCCCTCGTCGGCGAGGTAGAAAACCACCTCACACCGGAGAACTATTTCGAATGGAACGCCAATATCAACGGCGTCATCGTCCAACTGCGGACAAACGTCTCCCATCTTTACGACTTCTGGGTGGAGAACTGGTATCCTGCGCAGCTCGAAGCAGACCTGGAGCCCCATGGCATAATTTTTGCCGTGGACGGGATTGCCGGAAGGGAACCCCGCGTTTTCTATAACTCCGAAAGCAAAACCGGTGTCATCGTCAATGCGGATAACTATGGCCCGCTGCGCAGCCTGGCCCTCGGCCTCGTTATGGACGTTTCCGAAAGGGTTTTCGGAGTTCACGGCGTCCGGGGAATGTCGGCAGATGTCGGAGGAAAAGGACTTATTCTCGTCGGCCCGCCGGGAACCCGCAAAACCGAGCTATTCTTCCAGCTGCTTGAGGATAAACGTTTTTGCCTCCACTCCAATGACATCGTCTTTGTCCGCAACGCCGGCGGACAAGCGCTGGCTGACTGCGTCGAAAGGAAACTCTATATTCCGACCAACACTGTCGAATCCTTCCCGCGTCTGGCCCCTCTGTTTGATTCAAGCCGATGCGAGAACGTCATCACTCATAAGGAAGACTGCAAGGACGCCGAGTGCCTCCGGCTGGATGACTGCCGTCTGGACCGGGGTTCGCCCTTCTGCTATAGAGCCTCAAAAGAAGCCCATGCTATGCTCGACCCTTACTGGATCGGCGGGAAACCCGCCTACACCAAGCGGACCGCGCTGCACTGGGTTTTTATCCTGCGTAACGATACTTTGTCGCCGGCGGCCGTCAAGCTCGAAAAAGGAGAGGCCTTGCGCATCCTCGAAGCCGGAGAAAGCGCGGGGATGAAAAGGAGCCTCAGCCCGTCCAAACCCCAGCCTTATTATAATCCTCACCTTCTCTTCCGGACAGAGGGACACCTGGAACTTCAGCGGAATTTCTACGGCCGCCTGCTGGATATCACGTCAGGTTATCTTTTCAACAGCGGAGTCGCTGGAGCAGCTGAACTGAAAAAGATCATCCTGGGCGAGGAGTGACCCGAATTTCCCGCTAGACAAAGGCTTCCCTTGTCATCACGAGGATGAGCCGAAGCCGCGAGCGAAGCGTGGCGGGCAGCGACGTGGCGATCCGACGAAGTCGTTGCGAGATCTTTTGGCCGAAGCAATCTCAGTGTGGGATTGCCACGGCCGTCCGGGCCACGTAATGACAATTTCCATTACTGCGCTCATACATCCTAGTCTCCTAGCCTATCTTCTAATTCCTGGGCTATCAGATGGAGAAGCAGCAGGTGCACCTCCTGGATGCGCGGGGTGCTCTTGGCGGGAACATCAAGAAGGTAATCCGAGAGAGGCCCCAGCTTTCCCCCTCCTTCCCCGGTCAGGGAGACGATCAGAAGATTCCTCTTCCTGGCCATTTTCAAAGCCTCGATGATGTTGGGGGACGTCCCGCTTGTCGAGAGCGCCAAAGCGATATCTCCCTCATCCCCGAGAGCCTCAATTTGGCGGCTGAAGATAGAGTCAAAAGAAGAGTCGTTGCCAATGGATGTCAGCGTCGATGTGTCCGTGGTCAGAGCGATGGCGCGGAGCGGCTTTCTTGTCCTGGCAAATCTGTTCACAAGCTCGGCGGCGAAATGCTGCGCTTCAGCGGCGCTCCCCCCGTTTCCGAAGACAAGAATTTTGCGGCCGCTCTTTAATCCTCCCTCAATAGCGGCGGTCGCCTTTTCAAAAAGCGCTGTCTTCCCTTTGAAGAAACGCTCGATAATATCGTTGAGCTCCTTGCTGACATCAGAATAAGTCATGCTCCGCTCCTTCATCAGAATTTCTTATGGATTCGGCAGGCCAGATTCGATGAGGCTCTTGACCCTGTCTATGAGGACCTGCATGTTCGTCGGATCGTAGCCTTGAACCGAAACCGGAGGATGGAAGATCACCCGGACTTTGCCTTTTTTCGCAAGCATGCTTTTCCGCGGCATGAGTTCATAGGTTCCGTTGATGCTGATGGGGGCAATCGCAGCTTGACTCTCCAGGGCCAAAAAAAACCCTCCTCGCCTGAATGTCTGGATCCGTCCATCTCGGCTTCTTGTCCCTTCGGGGAAGATAAGAAAAGAATAGCCTTTTTCGCGCATCAGGCGGGCGGCTTTCTCTATGCTTTTCTTCCCTCCCCGGGCGCCCTTGCGGTCGACGGGGACGAAATTGACAAAGCGCATCCCTTGGCCGATAACCGGGATGCGAAAGACCTCCTTCTTCAGGATGACCCTGATCAATTGCGGGATGAGCAAGAAGAGCATCGGCCCATCGAGGAAACTGAGATGATTCGCCATGAAAATATAAGAGGATTTCCTATCGACCTTCTCGACACCTGAAACGTCAATCTTGATCCCGAGGATCTTTGAACCGAGAGCCATGGCCCATTTAGCGATCCTGAGAATGGGGTCGCGGACCCCAAACGGAAAAAGGAGAAGAAGAAGGATGAGAAGGAAAAACGTCAGGACAACATAGGTCAGGAGGAGAAGGATCGTCCTCATCTTCGGTTGCCCCGATTATACCACAAGTGGCGGACATTGTGACGAAGCTCCAAACAGCCCGGCCGGGAGACGCGGCCAGGCCGAATTAAGTCTTGAAAGACTGGCTGTTTTTTTATTTAATATAACCGGATGGAAGAGATTCCAAAGGAAAAAAAAAGCCTCCTCCCTCTCCCTGTTAGCGGGGCCGCCCTCTTTGTTTTTGTCTTCTGCAGCCTGTTTTCCTATTATGTTTTTGAGCACATTCCTCATGTCAACGACGAGATCGCTTATTTTTTCCAAGCGAAGCTGTTCCAGTCGGGCAGGCTCTTTACTTCCTCACCCTGTGCTCGAGAATCGTTCGAATTTCCCCACATCATCAACAACGGCAGATGGTACAGTATCTATCCCCCGGGATTCCCTTTTCTGCTGATGCTCGGCCTTCTCCTTCGGGCGCCCTGGCTGGTCAACCCGCTCTTGGCGGCCGCGTCGATCATCCTTTTTTATTTCATCGGGAGCACTCTCTATAACCAGTCTGTCGGCATCCTCGCCTCTGTCCTGGGTGCCGTTTCCCCATGGTATCTCTTGATGTCGTCGACCATGATGTCCCACACGAGCAGCCTGTTCTTCAACGCGCTCTTTCTGCTCTTCCTCTTCCGCTCACTCAAGAGGCCGTCCGGACTGAACGGGCTGGCCGCGGGGGCCGCCTTGGGGATGGCCATCCTCATTAGGCCGGTTAACGCTCTGTTATTCTGCCTGCCGTTCCTGATTTATTATGCCGCCCATCTCCTGAAAAATGGGCGAACAAAAATCAAAAACCTCTCCGCGATTCTCGCAGCCGTAATCCCTTTCTGCCTCATTCTGTTCCTCTATAACTTCCTGACCAATGGACATCCCTTCCGGATGGGCTATCTTGTCCAATACGGCAAGAGCTACTCCGTTATCTTCGGACGGGCCGCGACCATGGACTTCGACTACACGCCCCTTTTCGCTGCGGCGCAGATAGCCGATAACATCAAAGCCTTGAACTCAGAAATGTTCGGCTGGCCCCTCTCCTCGTTTTTAGCCGTCCTCCCCCTGTTCTGGCTGTCCCGGCTCAGGCCGGAGGACCGTAAGAAAGACCTGCTTCTCGGGAGCGCGGTCGTCTGGATGTTCATGAGCTTCTATTTCTTCTGGGGCGCGTTCGTCTTTATCGGCGCCCGCATGTTCTTTGATGTCCTGCCGCTCCTTCTGTTGCTAAGCGCCCGAGGGATCACCGAGTTCCCGGGCCTCGTGGGTCAAATCCGGAAAAAATTCCATCCCCGGGCGACCAGAACCGTGACGGCCATCGCAGTGGCCGCTTTTGTTATTTATGCTTTTGCCTATCATTTTCCCCGCTATCTCAGTCCCGCCCACAAGCAGTGGTATTTCGATCGGTACGACCATCGGTTTGCTGGCACAACGGCGCGAATTGACCGGGCCATCCGGGAACAGAGCTTGGGCCGGGTGCTGATCATCCTGAAATTCCTCGAGAGCCCTCCCGGATCATTTCCCGAGGGCGGATGGGGGTCTGGTTTTCTTCATGATGACCCGGATCTCCGGGCCGACATCATCTATGCTAACGGCCGGGATAATAATTGGGACAGGCTCGTGGCCTGTTTTCCGGAGAGGAGCGTCTACGTTTACCTCGGGACCCTTGAAAAAGGGATGCTCGTTCCTCTTGCGAGAGAGGGAACGGTCATCATGCGAGGAGCCCCTCTCCCGCCGGTAAAAAAGAGCCGGACGCGGTTCAGATGGGCCCAGGATCCAAAGGAGTTCTTCCAGGTCTACTCGGCTGAATTCGGCGGCTTCCTGGAGAGCCTCTACAAGGAACACGATGCCGCTGAAACGGATGGCACGAAGTTGGCCGAGCTCGGCCGCCTCTATCAAACGCAGGGCGATTTTCAGCAAGCCGCCTTCTGCTTCGAGGCCGCCCTGCAGATCGAGAACGAGCCCGCAACACGCCGGGCCCTGCTCGACCTTCTTCTCCCCTGTTACCTCAAAACCGGGCAGGCACGCGAGGCGAAGATAATCAGGCAATACCAAGAAAAAGTCCATTACAATGAACGAAAGCTTTATGGGGTGCTCCCGGAAAGGGGATTCTAGGGGACTTTCGGTCCTCGGCCGGAGATTTTTCTTTGGCGGAAAGGACTCAAAAATGTGATATAATTTTCCCCGATGGACAGATTATCTATCGTCATCCCTGTCTATAACGAGGAGAAGGCCATCTCCGGCACTCTCGCCTTCTTTCGAGAGCTCCTGGACAAACATCCCGAAGTCGAGGTTATTCTTGCCGACGACGGCTCGACCGACCGAACCCAGCAAATTTTAAAAGAAGAGCTCGATCCCCGGATGAGGCTCATTATCCACGGCAAGAACAAAGGGTATGGAGCGGCCATTAAAAGCGGCGTGCAGTTGGCCACGAGCGACTATATCGCCATCACTGACGCGGACGGCTCCTATCCCAACGAAAGGATTATCGAGTTCTTTCAAAAGCTCCTCGAAGAAAAGGCCGATATGATCGTAGGCGCACGGACCGGAAAAGGCGTCAAGATCGGCGCATTCCGGAGATTCCCCAAATACTTCCTAAAAAAGCTGGCCGAGTATCTGAGCGAAAGCGAAATACCCGACCTCAATTCGGGGCTGAGGATTATCCGCAAGGATCTGGTCCAAAAGTCCTCCAAATATCTTCCGGCCGGGTTTTCTTTTACCACAACGATCACCCTTTTTCTTTTGTCCAACAACCACAAGATTCTTTATGACCCCATCAACTATTACAAAAGGCTGGGCAAATCAAAAATCCGGCCGTTCAGAGACACGATGAATTTTCTTCAACTGATCATCAGGACAGTCATGTTTTTCAATCCCCTTAAAGTTTTTTTGCCTCTTAGTATTTTCTTCATCATTCTTGCTTTCGCTGTTTTGATTGTCTCGTATCTTCTGGGCAAAGTTATGGATATTACGACTATTCTCCTCTTTGTCACGGGGCTTCAGCTTCTAGCCTTGGGGCTCCTCGCCGATCTGATCGATAAAAGACTGAGTCGATGAAAATCCTGCTGGTCAATCCTCCCCGCTGGAACGAGCTCGTCGGGAAAAATCCTTCGATCATTGAAAAGCACCGCGGTTTTAATCCTCCGTTGGGACTGCTTTATCTGGCGGCAACCCTGAAAAAGAACACCGCCTTTGAGGTCGAGGTTCTCGACACTCAGCCCCTGGAACTGACCTATCCCCAGCTGGAAACGGTCCTTTCCGAGAAGGACTTTGACGTGGTGGGGGTTTCGGCGATGAGCTTTACGCTTCTCGACGCCTTCAAAACCACCCAGACAGCTAAGAAGGTCAGGCCTGAAGCCAGGTCGGTCCTCGGGGGAACGCATATCCATCTTTTCCCGGAAGAGACGATCGGCCTGGAGGGAGTGGACTTCGCTCTTATGGGTGAGGCGGAGCTCTCGCTGGTCGATTTCCTGAATCATCTTGAACCCGACTCCAAAGGCCTGGAAAACGTCCCCGGCCTCGTCTTTAAAACAGACGTAGGCAAGATCATCAAGAACGGGATCCAGCCGATCAAGGATCTCGACGATATTCCCTTTCCCCAGAGGACCCTGCTCAACATCCACCGTTATAGCTCTCTGCTCGGCCGCCGCTCTCTCTGCACGACCATCATCAGCAGCCGGGGATGCCCGTTCAAGTGCGCTTTTTGCGACCGCCCCCTCTCACCCGTGACTTCTCACTTCCGCTACAGAAGCGCCAAGAACGTCGTGGATGAGATCCACGAATGCGTGGACCTCGGAATAAAGGACTTCCTCTTCTATGATGACACGTTCACCGTCAACCGGAAAAGAGTGCTGGCCATATGCGACGAGGTCCTCGAGCGCCGGCTTAAGATCCGCTGGGACATCCGGACCCGCGTCGACCTGGTTGATGAAGAAATGCTCAGGATGCTGAAAAAAGCCGGCTGCGTGGCGATCCACTACGGAGTTGAGGCTGGAAACGACAGGGTTCTCCGGGTGATCAAAAAAGGGTTCACTGTCGGCAAAGTCAGGGAGGTCTTCAAGTTGACCCGCCGGCTGGGCATCGAGACGCTCGCCTACTTCATGATCGGCCTGCCCTCCGAACAGACCCGCGATATTCAGGACACCTTCGACCTGGCCAGGGAGCTCCGTCCGGACTACGCCCACTTTACCATTTTCTCTCCCTATCCCGGGACCGAGCTCTATCATCTCGGCTTGGAGACAGGGATCATCAAAACGGACATCTGGAGGGAATTCGCCACCCGTCCCCGGGAAGGGTTCAGGATCCCCGTTTGGGAAGAGAATTTCACCCGCGATGAACTTTACAAGATGATCGTCTGGTTCTACAAGAAGTTCTATCTCAAGCCGGCGTATCTGTTCTCGCGCCTCAGGAAAGTCCGGTCCGCGGGCGAGCTCCTTCGCAAGGCGAGAGCGGGGCTCTCCGTCGCGGCCATGAAAAAGCAGAAGGTGGATAAGGTCCAGTGAATATCGATTACGCCCTGTCCAGAGAAAAAAGACCTGATTTCCGCTACCGCTTAAAAAGACGGACCCGGGAAGTGCTCCGGGCCATCGACCGGTACACGCCCTCCCCCCAAAACGTCGTCGACCTGGGAACCGCGGAAGGGAGAATGCTCCGGGAGATCAAGCAGCGATACCCGTCGTCCTGGTGTCTAGGCGTCGATTATTCTCTTCCCCTCCTCCTGTTCGGCAGGAAGAGATATCCGAACCTCTCCCTGGTCTGCGCAGACGTCGAGAACCTGGCCTTCTTGAAAAGCGCAGCTTTCGACCTCATCATCGCAGCGGCGGTGATCGAACATCTCGTCTCTCCGCAGGACATGCTCAAGGAAAGCTTCCGTCTGCTCCGGGAAGAGGGAATTCTCATCATCACCACCCCTCATCCTTTCTGGGAGAAAGTGTCCGCCGCTCTTGGCTGGATCAAGGGGGACCATCATTCCGTCATGCCGCCAGAGAGCCTGGCGGACCTTTGCCGGAAGGAACGTTTGCTCATTCGGGAAGATTACGGTTTTATGATCTCTCCCGTCGGGCTTTGGGGGGAAAACCACATCGAGGCCATCCTCAGGAAGATAAAGGTCGACCGCTTCCTGCCTAACCATTTGCTGGTGACGCAAAAAGGCAAAAAAGAAACTGGACTAAAGGATGAGTATCATAAAATCCCGCATTAGGAGAACCCTTCTTAATCGAGAATTCCTGATCATTCTGGCCGTTTCCCTGATGGCCTTTGCTTTCAAGATGTTCCTCCTGGCTCAAAGGTCGCTCTATATCGACCCGGATGAGGGCTACTATCTCATCCTGGCTCGCAATCTGGTCCACGGGAACGGCTACGCGTTCAACGGACTGCCCAACATCATTTTTCCGCCTTTTCTGCCGCTCGCCATCGCCTTCTTATATATCCTTGTCCACAACCTGCAGCTCTCCTTGAATATTATCACGGCCTTATCCGGAACTCTTCTGGGAGTCATCGCCTATCTGACCGCCCGGAAGAAGCTTCCCGTCTTGGCGAGATTCGGCTGTTTTCTCTTGGTGCTCTTCAGCCTCGAGCTCAATTCTTTCTTGCCCGTGCCCCTCCGCTACACGCACGTTCTCTATCGAGGCTCAGATATCCTTAACTGTCTTCTCGTCCTGGCCTCGGTTTACTGGACGATTCTTCTTCTAGAAAAAGACCGGTACTGCTACGCTGTCCTGGCCGGGCTGACTCTCGTCTTGGCTTACCTGACTCGGCCGGAGGGATTCATCCTCTGGGCCGGTCTTTTAGGCCTCCTCCTTTTGCTGAAGTTTCTCTCCGCGGTCAATTTGTCCTGGAAACGGCTGGCCTGCTTGCTGCTTGTCTTTGCCGTCCTGGCGTTCCCCTACATTTTCTATCTCAAGACGGTTACCGGGAAATGGATGCTCTCGGGTAAAGTCTCGGCATCGCAGAAATACCGGTCCGCCCTCCTGGAAGTCATCCAGAAGGACAACTGGGCTCCCTTTAATAGTATCCATTACGCTTTGAATAAAAGCTCTTCCGAGATGAACGACCTCTACTTCGGCTATCACCGGGAATCGGATGCGGCCCGGGTCGTTGCCGCGGAGCCGTTGGCCGGAAGAATCCTGTCCAACTTGACTCTGTTCTGGATCATCCCGAAGACGCTTGTGCCTCTTCCCTTTCTGCCCTTCTTCCTCCTGGGACTCGGAAGCGCTCTTTACAACGTGGTGAAAAAAGGGTCGCGGCAGGACCTGGCGCTCCTCAGCCTGGTGCCATATAGCCTGGTGATCGAGGCTCTGTCCTACCCGATCCCGCGGCACCACCTGTTCCTTGTCCCGGTCGTTATTCTCTATTCCGGACAGGGCGCTGTCCTCTTCTCGAGCTTGCTGTCCCCGAAAAACACGATCACTCAGAAGAAGGTGACCTTCCTGGTCTTTGCCGTTCTGTTCATTCTGGTCATGTATGATCATATCATCTACTCAAGCAGAAATTTGCTGAACGAACCCGGGTTCAGGGCCGCCCGGAAGGTTGAACTCGCTGTGGCCCAGCGCCTGAAGGAGGCCAGGGCCGAAGTGATCATGTCTACTCACCCCAGCTTCGCCGTCTGGGCGTCGTCCGATTGGCAGGTCCTTCCCCAGGCTTCCTTGCCCCGCCAGCTTGCGTTTATGAGGAACAAACGTGTCGACTGCGCCGTCCTGACTGAAGGGAAAAGGGTGTTTTATCACATCCTGGACCTGAGGCACTCCCAGCTTCCCGAACGTCCGGAGGACCCGTTCGCGATCCAGACCATCGAGACCTACGATCATTTCGACCTCGTCCGGGTCTTGAAAAGGGAATAAAACGACCGGCCGAAAGGAGAGCAGACCAGAGCCATGAAGAAACGAAACATCATTTTCATCGCTTTGTTGGTAGTAACCGTTATCGGGGTTTACTGGCGGACGCTCGACTATCCTCTGATCTGGGATGACGAAATCTATTTCAAGCATAATCTTTTATTCAATGAAAACTATCCGCTCAAGTCAGCCCTCAAGTTCAGCTATTTCAGCGAGCAACTGGGGATCCAAAGCCAGGACCACTATTACAGGCCGCTCTTGACCGCCTCTTTCCTGCTGGAGAATAAGCTCTGGGGGATCAAGAATGTGACCCTGCGGCTGACGAACCTCTTGATGTACATCTTGGCCCTCGTTTTTCTTTTCTTCTTCTTAAAAGCCCAATCCGATAAAAACTATTTTGCCGAGATGGGCACGCTCTTGTTTGCCCTCTATCCCTTGAACCTCGATAATATCGTCTGGGTCGTCGGCCGGGGAGACCTCTTGCTCCTTTTATGGGGGGTCTTGACTTTCCTCTTCCTGGACTTCTCCATCCGGAAGAGAAGAACCTTCTTCCTCGTCGGCTCTTCGCTGTTCTATGCCCTGGGCTTGTTCTCGAAGGAGACCTCCCTGCTCCTGCTTCCCCTCCTTGTCCTCTATGAAGTCCTCAAGCGGAAGAAGGTCAGCGTCTTTTATCATTCCGCCAACCTCCTGATCACCCTGTCTTACTTCTTCTTGAAAAACAGTGTCCTTGGCATCAAGAACATCCGATTCATCTTCAACCAAAATATCATGGAGGACATCCGAGCAGCCCTTGGCACCCTGGGATTTTATGCCAGGACGCTTCTCTTCCCAATCTCCTACGACATGTTCATGCCGCTTAAAAAGGCGGAATCTCTGTTTTATGTCCTTAGCGGGGTCGCGGCGCTTCTTCTGATCCTTTTCCTCATCATCCGAATAAAACGGGACAAGGCCATCGCCTGGCCCTTGGCGGTGCTGATCCTCTTCCTGGGTGGGCACGTCGCTCTTATTTTCACCAATGTTTTCCCCTTCCAGATCTATTCCCGGTACATGATGTTGCCTGCCCTTGCGGTTTTCTGGATCCTGGCCGAATATCTGACCCGGATCAAAGAAAAAACCCGGCTCTCTATTGTCTTCATCCTTCTCGTCTTCTTTATCCCCTCTATCGTCATCAACGCCAGCGCCTACGGGAGCAAGGCCGCTTTCTGGCAACGGGCGTCTAGGTCATTTCCGGATGATGAACATGTTCTTTTGCAGAGAGCGAAATTTCTTTACGAAAACAACGACTACCTTTCGGCCGAGGTGGCTTTGAATCGAATTCTGGCCTTGAGGGTCAATCCGCTGACAGCAGTTTTAACGAGCCTGCTCTATGCCGATATCGATATGCTCCGGGCCAAATACGAGAATGTTCTCCGCTGGATGAAGAGCATCGAAGAATTCGAGCAAGACCGCGATCTTGCCATCGCGCCCCAGATCAGGTACTTCGAGAATTCTAAAACGGCCAAGGTGCAGGTCTCCGAGGGGAATTTCGAATCGGCGGAGAAGCTCTTGATGGACAACATCCAACGCTACGGCCGGTTCCCTGAAGCCTATAAAGAACTCTATAATTTATACATCGGCTTCCAGATGTGGGACAAGGCGTCTCGGCTCGAGGCCGCCATGAAAAAGGTTTTTCCCCGCCACTTCGCTTCCCTTGATACCCGGTTCACTCAGGAGCAGTTCGAGAACCTTCCGCTGGACAAGAAAATCAGTTTCTACGTTCTCGGCCGGGACTTCGGCCGCGCCGTCCAGGAAGTTCAAAAAATGCCGGACCTGGACCTCGAGCACAGGATCTTCCTGGCCAAACTTAGTTATTTCCAGGGAAAAGAGGATCAAGGCCGGACGGCCGTCACCGCCATTCTCGCGCCGGACCCGAACAACGTCGAGGTTTTGAACAAGATCGGCAATTTCTACCTCAACGAGCTCTTCCGGGCCAGAGAGGCCATGGACTATTTCGACCGGTCGCTCAGCCTCAACCCGGCGCAGCCCACGCTCCTCTATCTCACCACCCGCCTGAAGAGGGACTATCTCAGCCAGCTCATTGAGGTCTGGAAGTAGGCCCGCCCAGCCTATTTCTCAAGGAGAGGCTGGAGCTCCTGGAGAAGGACAAGGCTCTGTTTGTTGCGGAAAAGGCTGTAGTCCTTGGAATAGAATTCGGCGGCCTTGGCGTAATCCTTGATGATCAGAAAGAATTTTGCCGCCCTGGTCAGAACAAAATGATTCTGGGGGAACGACTTGAGTATCTCATGAATGATTTTCTGCCCCTCGGGAGCCTTCCCCGTCAGAGCCAGAAAATAGGCATAATTAAAGTAGAAAACAAGGGAATGCGAACTCTGGATCTTGAAAATCTCGTTGAAATAGTACTCCGCCCGGTCGAATCTCTTGACGCCGGTATAGTAAGCCGCCAGTTCTTCATAGATCCGAACACGCAGCATGGGATAGAGCGGCTGCTCGCGGTCCTCGAGCATCCGGTTCAGGATCGCTAGGGACCTTTTTTCGTCCTGTGGCAAGCCTTTGATACCGATATTGAACCTGGCCAGGACATCCTCGCGCTCTATATTTTTAAGGCTCTGCCAGAACGTCATTTCCTCACTGCCATACAGCTCGTTCTTGGGATAGACCTCACTCCCATAAAGGAGAAGAACGGGAACCAGAAAAAAGAAGGGGGCTGCTTTCGGCTTTAATGCCTTGAAAAGGACAACAGCGAGGCTGGTCACGAAAACGGCCGAAGAGAGATACAGGAATCTCCAGGCCAGAAGAGAGATCGTGCTTGCAGAGAAGATGGCCGCCACAGAGGGCAGAAAGAAGAGAAAATAACTGCTGAACGCCAGGAAGGCTGGAGCCCCTTTCGTTTTCTTAGTGACGGACTGAAACAGAGAGACGAGAAAGAGCGCCAGCAGTAGTGCACCGGCAATCTGATAAAAAGTGTTGTTGAAAACGGGGACGGGGTTGATGGTCACGCTCAGGCGGAACGGAAAGACCATTCTCGCAGTGTCAAACCCGACGGCCGCGAAGAAATCAAAAAGGGTTCTCCCGGAATACTCCAGCCCTCCGGGGCCGGAGGCGATTCTTCTGAGAACGAACCATGCGGCCAGGGCCGCGCCATAAGGCAGAATCGGAAAAAACGCCTTCCTTGCGCCAAAACCCTTTTTCAAAAAAACGAGCCCATAGATCACCGGCAGAAGAATCGCGTTCTCTTTGGACAGAAGCGACAGAAGGAAAAAAAGGGACGACAGCCCGAGATAAGGGCCGCCTCGCCTGTCCAGGAACTTGATCAAGAACCACACGGACAGCGCCGCGAACAGAAATGACAGGAGGTCCGTCCTTCCGGAGATCCAGGCCACATTTTCGAAATGCAGAGGGAACACGGAGAAAAGGAGAGCGCTCGAAAAAGCGGGCACCATAGAGATCTCCAGGCTCAAGAGGATGAGAAACAAGAGAACCGAGTTGGCGATATGGAGAAGGATATTCGTCAGATGAAACGCCGCCGGGTTCAATCCCCAGACCTTAAAATCGAGCCAATAGGACAGCGAGGTCAATGGTCTGTAGAACTGCATGATTCGGTCCATCCGGGCGCTGTTCTCATCCAGGCCGGAAAACCCGCCAAAGGGACTGACCAGAAACGTTTTCAAAAAATTCGGACTTTGAATATTCGGGTTTTCGCTGATGAAGTATTTGTCGTCCCAAAGAAAATCCCCCCGCATCGAGGGGAGGAATACGGCCAAATTGACGGTGAGCAAGATAAGAATATAGATAAAAAGATGTCTCTTCGGGAAATTCAACGGACTCATGGGATACTGCGGTTCAGATATTCTTACCAGAAGGGGGAGGGAGTGTCAAATGACAGCTAAATAAATAAGATAGACCAGGTTCAGTTGCCGAGATGGGCGGACTTGGGGACATGGATCCAGTATCCATTCCAGATCGACAGGTCCTCATCAAAAGCGTGCATGCTTGAGACTTCGAAATAAACGGAGGACGGAGACTGAGGGTCATAGGAAAAGCCGGTCTGCTGCCGGTCTCTTCCGTAGGAGAGGATGATAAAATCGTCTGTTCCGGTTCCTTCGACTCCGTCGACACCGGAGCTCTCGATAGCCGTGCCACAATATATATAAAAAGGCGTTCCCCACTGGTCCACTGCGGGCATAGCCTTGAGATAGAACGGCCTCAACGCGGAGTAAAATTCAGATGATGCGTCCAGGGGTCCGCTTTGTGCAGGAGCGAAGCCACGGTCGGTAATATGTTCAATGACGGCTCTGGCGATGGTGTTCATATCCTGCATCGTCCCTTTTTGCTTCGCCTTCTGAATAGCCGAAAGCGCAAAGGGGATAAGCAGCGCTGCGAGAATCCCGATGATGGCCACCACGATAAGAAGCTCAATGAGGGTGAAGCCTTTTTGCCTTCCGGTCATGATCATGGCTTTTCTCCTGATTCGCCTGGCCGTCTCAGGTAAAAAAAGGGCGGCAAGGCTGTCCTTGCCGCCCTTTTCTCAGGTCTTTTCCTGAACTTTCTTCTTGAACTGGGTCAGTCAGGCTCAGGTGGTCCCGAGCTGAGCGGTCCTGGGAGCGTGGATCCAACTGCCGTTCCAGGTGCACAGGTCCTGGTTGAAGCTCGACATGCCGGTGATGGCGAAATAGACGGTCGTCGGGTCGGTGGGGTCATAGGGAATACCGGTGTCTTGCTTGTCGCGGCCGTAGGAGATGATGACGAAATCATCAGCCTGGGGATCGAGAATGGCGTCGACGCCAGCACTACCAACATCGGTACCGCAATACACTTGGAAAGGTGTGCCCCACTGGTCGTTGGTCGGGAGAACCTTGAGGTAGAAACCCGTCGTTCCCACGAGGGCGCTGGTCAGGATATCACTGGGCAGCGCACCAGTGACTCCCATGGGAGCTGTTCCATTGTCGGTGATGAAATCCATGATCGCCGTAGACATGGAGTTCATGTCCTTCATGGTGCCTTTCTGTTTGGCCTTCTGGATGGCGGACAGCGCGTTGGGGATGAGCAGGGCGGCCAGGATTCCGATGATGGCGACAACGATGAGCAGCTCAATCAGCGTAAAACCTCTTACTTTTTTTAACATTAAAACCTCCTTATTCCTTGCGGACTTTCCTGTCCGCCAGGTAATGTTAAACCAAATCTCTTGGGCACTCTATACTTAGCAATATCCGTGCCAGCACCAAAATTTCCAAATAATTGATTTTAATATATTTATGAAATATGTTTCTCCATCCAATTCCTTAAATGTGACTTTATTTGTCATTCTTCGACAAAATATGGCCACTCTAATGGAAAGGCTCATATTCTATTGAAGAATCTTCCTTTTCCAGCTTTTCAGACTCTCTCAGCCCGAATTTCGTAATCAGGTGCCTCAAGGACCGGTAACTTATCCCGAGAATAGCGGCTGTTTTGCGCAGGTTTCCCCCGGCCAGCACCCGTGCCTCGTTGATATATCCTTTGGAAATCTCATCGATATGATTCACCAGGTTAAACCCCGGCGGGATTAAAGTCTGGACGGCTGCCCTTTTGGGGGGCGAGACAATCTCCCTGGGCAGGGCTGCGGCCGTTATGGTTTCCCTGTCCTCGATAGCCACGACCCTTTCGATAACATTCTCCAGCTCCCGGACGTTCCCCGGCCACGAATAGGCTTCAAAATAACTGATCACTTCCGGAGCCACCCGCTTCATCTTCTTGTTCATTTTCTGGCAGCACTTCTGGAGAAAGGAATTAACCAGAAGGGGAATATCCTCAATTCTCTTCCTCAACGGAGGCATTTCAAAGGAGATGACATTCAGCCGGTAATAAAGCTCCTCCCTGAACTTGCCCTCTTCGATTCTTTTCTTCAAATCCTGGTTTGTCGCGGCGATAATCCGCACATCCACGGGGATCTCTTCCGTCCCGCCCACGCGGCGGATTTTTCGTTCTTGCAGCGCCCGGAGAATCTTCACCTGGGTCCATGGTGACGTCTCCCCGACCTCATCCAAAAATAGAGTTCCCCGCGTGGCCACCTCGAACATCCCTTTTTTGTCAGCCACCGCCCCGGTGAAGGATCCTTTGGCATGGCCGAAGAGCTCGCTCTCAAGCAGACTCTCCGGAAGGGCCGCGCAGTTGATCGAAACAAAAGGGCTGCTGCCGCGCCGGCTGTGAAGATGGATGGCCCGGGCCGCCATCTCCTTGCCGGTCCCGCTTTCTCCGCTGATAATCACGGTCGAATCTGTCACCGAGGTTTTTTCGATCAGGGTGTAGATTTCCTGCATCGCCTTGCTTTTGCCGATCATGTTCTCGAAAGAATATTTCTCCCGGAGATCCCGTTTGAGCAGGACGTTTTCTTCCTTGAGCCTTCTCTTCTCCAGCTCATGAGCGATAATGATCTTCAATTCCTCCACATCAAACGGCTTGAGGATATAATCAATGGCCCCGGCTTTGAGGGCTTCAACAGCCTGTTTCAGGCTTCCGTAGGCCGTGATCATGATCACCGGAACTTCGGGCTTGTTTTCCCGGACATATTTCAAAATCTCCATGCCGCTGACCTGGGGCAGCTTGATATCGCAGATGAGGAGGTCGAATTCTTCTTTTTCCAGGAGGTCGAAGATTTTGGCGGGCGCCAGACTTGTTTTGACGCGATAGCCTTCTTTCTTCAAGACAACGCTGAGAAGGTCGAGTAGGCTTTTTTCATCATCGATGACAAGTATGTTTTCCATCTTAAACCAGCCTAGTTGAGCATCATCCCCGAGGCTGCCGCTTTCGTCCGCGCCTCCCTCGCCGGGAATGTCATGATAATTTCGGTCCCCTTGCGGAATTCCGAGCGCACTTCTATCCTTCCATCGTAATCGTCGACGATCCGGCGGACGATGACCAAGCCCAGCCCCCTGCCGTTCTCAAATCGAGAGAAGAAAGGCTCGAAAAGGCGCTTTTTTTCCTCTTCTTGGAGTCCCCGGCCCGTATCCGCAACGGAGATCTTAACTGCCCTTGTCTTGTCCTGGAAAAAATTGATGGTCAAAGTCCCGCCTTCGGGCATGGCCTTCAGGGCATTCTTCGTCAGATTCCAGAAAATCTGCTTGAATTGATTGGGACTTCCATAATAGACCAGCGGAGAGGTCTCAAAGTTTCCGGCCAGAAAGTAACGCCCGTTGAGCTCGCCGCTGGCCTTGAGCAAGGCCAGGGTCTCTTTCAAGGTCTCGGCAAGATTGAATGGAGCGAAGACCTGTTTGCCCGGAGAGGCCAGGTCCAGAAACTGCTCGATCGACTGCGTAATCCGCTCGGACTCCTTAAGGACGATATCCATAAGGCTCCTCTGTTCCTCGTTAAGGCGGAGCTCGCCTTGAAGCACCTGCACGGAACCTGAAATGGCTGCCAGGGGATTCCGGATTTCATGGGCCAGCTGGGCGGAAATCCGCCCGGCTGTCGCCAGCTTCTCCTTGATCTCCAGTTCCTTCTGAGCGAAGTCGAGTTCCTCTCTCGCCCTGCGCAAATTGTTGCTGAGATAACTCGAAAGAAAGGCGATGAGAAAAAAGAGGCTCCAGGCCAGAAAGATAGTAAAAAGGACAAGGCCCAAAGAAAGCTCGCGGTACTGGTCGGGGCTGAAATAAGGGATGAGGCCGAAGTACAGCCCATCCACGAGTAACCCGAAGAGAATGGCGGCCATCCCGGCCGTGAGATACGCCGCCCTGTTGGAGAGGACGATGCTCGCCCCGACAATGACAAAAATATAGAGTAAGTAAAGCGAGCCGGAGAGTCCTCCTGAGACATAGACCAGGGCAGTAATCAACAAAAGGTCAAAAATGACCTGAAGATACGCCTGCGAGGCGTACTGCTTCCACCATAAATAGAAACCCAGAAAGACAAGCGACATCAGATACGCCAAAAGCACGAGATAATAAAAAGGGACCACCGGAATAAAAGCGGCCGTAGAGGATTGAATGATCACCACCGAGACAAGGATGGAGGTGATCACGATCAAGCGGACCAGGATCAGGGAGAAGACGTGCTTTCTTTGGGTTTTCATTCGTCCTCAGAACTGTTGCATAAGGCTAAAGATCGGCAAATACATGGAAATCACCAGCGAACCGACCATGCCTCCGACGAGGATGAGAAGAATCGGCTCCATGATCGACAGGAGGGAGGAAACTGAAGCGTCGACTTCCTCATCATAAAAATCAGCCAGCTTCGTCATCATCTCATCCAACGTCCCGGTGGCCTCGCCCACGCTCACCATCTGCGTCAGCATGAACGGAAACTGGGCTGTTTCCGTGAAGGCCTCGGTCAAACTCTTGCCCTCGGCCACCAGCTTGCGCGATTCCAGAAGGGCTGATTCAAGGATGACATTCCCCGCCGTCGAGGATGTGATCCGCAGGCTCTCCAGCATCGGGACACCGCCGGAAATAAGCGTGCTCAAAGTCCGCGTGATTCGGGATATGGCAACCTTTTTCATGAGCTCCCCGAAAAGCGGGATCTTGAGGATCCCGCGGTCGGTGATCCATCTCCCCTTCGGGGTTTTCCGAAAATAGCGGAAGCCAACAACCAGAGCGATCAGCCCCAAGATAATCAGGATGATGTACTTGGAGACAAAGTTGCTAAGGCTTATGACGATCGATGTTAAGAGGGGAAGCTGGGCTCCCAGTTCTGTAAAAATCGTGGCAAAAACAGGAATGACTTTCCACAACAGGAAGATGGCCACACAAATAGAGAAAACGACAATGGCCGCGGGATAAATGGAGGCCTGTCTGACTTTGGACTTGAGTCGGACAATCTTTTCGATATATTCGGCCAGGCGCCGCAGCATGGTATCCAGCGAACCGCTCTGTTCTCCCGAGGCGATCATGTTGCAGTAAAGGTCATCAAAGGCCTTGGGAAATTTTCTTTTCGCCTGGTTCAGGGTCGACCCTGCCTCGACATCTTCCCTGACGGTGTTGATGACTCTCTTGAAATATTTGTTCTTTGTCTGCTCGGACAAGATGTTCAGGCTCTGAATCAGCGGAAGCTCAGCGTCAATCAGGACGGAAAGCTGACGGCTGTAAACGGCCAGTTCCTTGAGCCTGACTTTTTCTCTTTTAAGAAAAGGAATGGAGAAGCCCTTCCTCTTGGCGGTTACGTTGATGCTAGTGATTTGTTCTTTCTGGAGAAGCCGCGTGACCTCTTCGACAGAGGTCGCGACCCTCTCGCCGCCGACCAAGTCCCCGTAACGATTTTTACCTTTCCAGACATAAATAGCCATGCTTCACCCCTTTTATTTTCTTTCGGAATTCTGGGAAACACTCCTAGAAGTCGTCCTCAATCCCTCCTTTCTCTGGATAATTTCCGTCAATTCCTCAGTGAAGGAGGTCACGCTCATCGCCGTCTCATAAGTGATCAATTTTTTGAAATAAAGATTGGCCAGAGACTGGTTGAACGTCTGCATCCCGAATTTCTCCTGGCCCATCTGCATGGATGAGTAAATTTGATGGATTTTGTTTTCTCGAATCAGGTTTCGGATGGCGACATTGGGGATAAGAATTTCCATGGCCAGCACGCGGCCTTTCCCGTCTGCCCGAGGCAGAAGAGCCTGGGTCAGCACTGCTTCCAGCGACATCGAAAGCATGATTCTTATTTGGGACTGATACTGGGACGGAAAGACATCGATGATTCTGGAGATGGACTCGGCCGCAGAATTCGTGTGCAGGGTCGAGAAGGTGAGATGACCTGTTTCGGCAACGCGGAGGCAGGCTTCCACGGTCTCGTAATCCCTCATCTCTCCGACAAAAACCACATCCGGGTCTTCTCTCAGAACAGACCGCAGGGCGTTGGCATAGGACAGAGTATCCACAAAAAGCTCTCTCTGGTTGATGATGGCTTTCTTGGGAACAAAAAAGTATTCAATCGGGTCTTCGATGGTGACGATATGGACGGCTCGTTCATGGTTGATATGGTCGATCATGCAGGCGATCGAGGTCGATTTTCCGCAGCCCGTGGGGCCTGTCATCAGGACCAACCCCCTGGGCAGATAACAGAGCTGAGCAACCCGCTGGGGGATGCCGAGCTGGGCGAAACTCCACATGGTCGGGAGAAATCGCCGGAAGGCTCCTGCCACCGCCCCCTTCTGCATGAAAACATTGGCCCGGAACCGGCCCAAGTCCTTGAATCCGAACGAGAAATCAAGCTCGAGCTTCTCTTCAAAGTGCTTTTTCTGTCTGTCTGTGAGCACGCTGTAAATGAGCTGCTTCGTCTCTGAAGGGGTCATAGCGGGATGGTCAATCGACTTCAAAATCCCATTCACGCGGATCCGCGGAGGAATGTATGTCGTGATATGCAAATCACTGGCATCTTCTTTGACGGTAATTTCCAAGAACTCCTGAATTGTTTTTGCCATGATGGATTCTCCTTATTGGTCTTTGACGCTCTCTCTGAGCACTTCCTCAAGCGAGGTTACGCCGTTCACGATTTTGATCAGACCGCTTCGCCGAAGCGTGAGCATGCCTTTTTCCATAGCCTTCTTCTTGATCTCCCGAGACTGAGCCCTGACCAGGATGAGTTCTCGGATGTTATCATCAATGGGCATGACCTCAAAAAGAGCAGTCCTTCCTTTATAGCCTGTGTTGTTGCAGGCTTCGCAACCTGAGGGCTTCCAGACTTGAGCCTTTTCCGCTTCCTCGGGCAAGTATCCGACATCCACAAGAGCTTTAGTCGGAAGCTTGTGGGGGACTTTGCATTTTTGACAAAGGCGCCGCACCAGTCTCTGGGCTACCACCAGAATCACAGAGTCGGCGATGAGGAATGGCTCGACGTTCATGTTGACCAAGCGGATGACTGTGCTCGCGGCGTCATTGGTATGGACGGTGGAGAGAACGAGATGTCCGGTCAGGGCGGCCTTGATGGCGATATCCGCGGTCTCAAAGTCGCGCATTTCTCCGACCAGCATGATGTCGGGGTCCTGCCGCAGAAATGACCTCAAGCAGCGGGGGAAGTTCAGCCCGATATCGTCCTTGACATGAACCTGGTTAATTCCCGGGATGTTGAACTCCACGGGGTCCTCCGCGGTAAGAATATTCTTTTCTAAAGAATTCAAGGTGGAGACCGCGGAATACAGCGTATTCGTTTTTCCGCTTCCCGTCGGCCCCGTCACCAGGATGATCCCCCAGGGCCTGTGGATGGCTTCCTTGAAGATCTCCAACGGTCCTTCTTCGAACCCCAGCTCAGTCAGGTCGAGTTTCAGCATCTGCTTGTCGAGGATTCGAGCGACGATCTTTTCTCCGAACATCGTCGGCAGCGTCGAGATGCGCATGTCCACTTCCTTGCGGCCGCCGTTCTCCAGCTTGACCCTCATCCTGATGCGGCCGTCCTGGGGAAGTCTCTTCTCGGCGATATCCAGGTTCGAGAGAATCTTGACGCGGGAGAGGACCGGACTCTTGAATCTCATCGGCAGGTTCATCATTTCATAGAGGACGCCATCCATCCGGAAGCGGACACGGAAGCTCTGCTCATAGGGCTCGAAATGAACGTCGCTGGCTCCCTTTTTGATGGCATCCACAAAGATGGTGTTGACGAGAACGATGACGGGCGCTTCTTCCGTGGAATGGACCAGCTCCTCGACATCATAGTCTTCCTTTTCCTCCTCGATGATATTCACCCGGGCGTCGTCCGCCAGCTCTATGTCTTCGATGATCTTTTTCACCCGCAGTGAGCTGGAAGAACCATAGTACTTGTTAATGGCGTTCATGATCCCGGATTCGGAGGCGATGACCGGCTGGATGCTCAAACCGGTTCGGAAGCGAACGTCCTCGATGACCTCCAAATCGGTCGGGTCAACCATGGCCAGGGTCAGGAATGAGCGGATGCGGTGGATGGGCATGATCATGTATTTCTTCACGATATCGACAGGGATGAGGTTAATAACGTCGGGGTAAACTTCGAACTGGTCGAGGTCGATATAGGGATAGCCCAGCTGCCGGCTCAGGGCTTGAGCCATGTCTTCTTCGGACACCAGGCCGAGCGAGATGATGGCAGTCTGAAGAGGGACATTTTTTTCTTTCTGCATGTCCAGGGCAGATTTCAACTGGTCGGGAGTAATAACCTTTTCTCGGAGGAGCAGCTCGCCTAAATTTGAACCCATTTTAAAAAACCTATCATAAGTACTGGATTTGCCAAAATATGTCAACAAAAAAGTGACAATTTTGGTCACGAAAAGGGTTTTCAGTAAATAAGACGCCGCCTCGCGTCAAATTCTCTCTCCCTGATTGAACATGACTTTCCATAGGAAGGTTTTTCATTTCCAACGGCTCATATGATTGCAGTTATAGCCGGACAGGGTCAATCACCCATTGAGAGGATTTTTAGGGTGAATTTCGTCCTCTGATTCTCACCCAAAATGGTGATAGCGCTAACCGGAGGCGAGTCCCCTTCACTCAGACTGATTCTAAGAACAAAAATGACAAAAATGGTCAAATTGACAAGGTCTGGCCGTTTTGCTAATATGAGCAGGCTCAAAAGCCAAGATTCACCTCAGGTCAAAACGCAGAAGACCACAAGTTTTTTCGACATGCACTAGCGGGGAGTGGCGCAGCCTGGTTAGCGCGCCTGCCTTGGGAGCAGGAGGTCGTCGGTTCAAATCCGATCTCCCCGATATGAGCCCAGCGGCGGCGGGGAAAATGCCACCGCGGCTCCGCGCCGACAAAGGAAGAAGGGCGCCTGTAGCTCAGGTGGATAGAGCAGCTGCCTTCTAAGCAGCGGGTCGGGAGTTCGAGTCTCTCCAGGCGCGCTCTCTATTTCCGGCGTGTTTTTTCCCCTCTATTTTGCCCAGCCCAGGCTGCCGGCACTTGACTCCTGTATGCACGCTGGAACAAAGGAAGAAAAGGGCCGCTTGATCAGGAGATTCGTTTGAGCCCTTTTTCGATCTGGTTTTTTTCGACCTTAATGACCACCGGCCTGCCGTGGGGACAAAGCGATGGGTTGGAGGTCTTAAAAAGCTCCTCGACAAGATAATTCATCTTCTCTTCCGGGAGTGCCTCATGCGCTTTGACCGCAGTCCTGCAGGCCAAGGTGGCAAGAAGTTTCTCTCTTCTCCTCTCCATCTCTTCCTCTCCTATTTCCTCAAGGAGAGCCAGGAAAACCTCCTTGGCGGTCTCCGCTTCAAAGATATCCGGAAAGGCGTTGAGGACAAACGTCCTCCCCCCCATGGCCTCCACCCGGAAGCCGGCGTCTTCAAGAAGGGGCTGATTCTTTTCCAGGCTTAGGACCTGAGAAGGAGAAAGGTCTAAGAGAAGCGGGATCAGCGGGATCTTCTGTGGCCAGCGCTTTTGGGCATCGATCTCTTTGTATTTTTCGAACAAGACCCGTTCATGGGCGTTGTGCTGGTCAATAATGAAAATTCCTTCCTCTCCCGCAGCCACGACATAGGTGTCCAGGTACTGGCCCAGCACGCGAGGAGACACCCTCCCTTCCGTTGACTCTGAGGGCGAAGGGAACAATCCTTGAGGCTGTATTGTCGGCCGTTCCTTTTTTAGGAACACTCCTGATGCCGCGGTTTCTTCGACACGAGTCTCATAGCGCGAACCTTCTTGAGAAAGATAGACCTCTTTAATCCCCTTGTCCTTGAGCATGGCCTTTTCCACGCCCCGGAGCACGAGGTAAAAGATGAACTGAGCATCCCGGAACCGGACTTCCGCTTTGGCCGGGTGGACATTCACGTCCACTTCGGCATAAGGAAGAGTCAGAAAAAGAAAGGCCTCGGGGAACCGGTCCCTTTCCAGGAATCCGCGGTAGGCCTGGTTGAGAGAAGCCTGAAGAACGCGGTCTTTCACCAGGCGCTTGTTGACAAAAAAGAGCTGATGGGCTTTATCCGCCTTTCCCGACGGAGGTCGAGACCCGTATCCAAAGACACGGCTCCCTCCTTCCTCAAAATCGATCTCCATGAGTGTGCCCAGAATGTCTTTCCCGTAGAGCTGGAAAATCCTCTCCTTTGTGCTCCCGACTTGAGGGCAGTTCAGGATTTCTCGCCGCGAGTGAATCAAAGAAAACCGGATTTCAGGAAAGGCCAGGGCCACGCCGCTCAAATAGCGGACGATCATGCCGAGCTCAGACTGGTCGGAGCGAAGGAATTTTCGTCTCGCCGGGAGATTATTGAACAGGTCCCTAACGTCCACACTGGTCCCCTTAGGGAAGGCGATATCTCGAACAGAAGCAAGCTGCCCGCCTTTGCGTTCGACCTGGTTTCCCATCTCAGTCTCGCCGTCGGAAGTCTTGAGGACCAATTCGGAAACGGCGGCGATGCTGGCAAGGGCCTCGCCCCTGAATCCGAGAGTCGATATCCTCTCCAGGTCCGTGTCACTCGAAATTTTGCTCGTCGCGTGCCTTTCCAAACAGACCTGGGCGTCCTCCCGGCTCATCCCGGCGCCATTATCCTGGACCTTGATAAGTTTCTTCCCCCCTGCCTGAAGCTCCACCCTGATCTCTGAAGAACCGGCGTCGATAGAGTTTTCGACCAGCTCCTTGACGACGGAAAACGGCCTTTCGATGACTTCACCGGCGGCAATCTTCTGCGAGATTTCAGGGGGAAGCAAATGGATTTTTTTCATGCCATCTCTCCCCAGGTCTGCTTTGCTTCTGCTCGAGTGATCTTCACTTTAACGGCTTCGCCAGGCCTGCTTGGACAAGAGGGAACAAGAATATCAATATAATTACCGGTCAGGATTTCCGCGCCTCGACTACTTTTCTTGACTACAATTCCGTCAAGATCTTGGCCCAGGAAAGTCAGGCGAAAAGCAAGGCGTTTTTGTTCAGACAAGTTTCTCAATTTTGCCGACCTCTCGTGCTTTATGCCATCCTTGACCTGGGGCCAGGTTTGAGCAGGAGTGCCCGGGCGAGGCGAAAACGCAAAAACGTGCAAGTAGGTCAACGGCGAATTCTCCAGGAAATCATACATTTTCGCAAAATCATCGTCCGACTCTCCGGGAAAGCCGCTAATGATATCTGCCCCGAGCGCTGCAGATGGAGAGTTCCGTCGCAGCCGGGAGAGAATCCGGTCGTACTCAAAAACCAGTGATTTCCGTCCCATCAGCCTGAGGATGCGGTCAGAGCCATGCTGCAAGGAGAGATGAAAGTGCGGGCATATTTTGGGGCTCCCGGTGATAAAGTCCAGGAGCTTATCGTTTAAGAAACGCGGGTCGAGGGAGCTCAGCCTCAACCTGGGCATCTCCTTAGGCTCCGTCAATGCTTGCAATAACTCGAGGAGAGATCCCTTCGGCCGGAGATCCTGCCCATAGGAAGAGAGGTGGATTCCGCAAAGGACCACTTCCCGGAAACCTTGATGGGCGAACCTCCCGGCCCGCAGGAGAATCTCTTTTCTTTCCAGGCTCCGACTCTTCCCTCTCACGTAAGGAATCACGCAAAAGGTGCAACGGAGGTCACAGCCGTCCTGGATTTTCAGCAGCGCCCGGGATCGCCAAGGCTGAAAAGCGGGTTCTGCATGTCCGGCGACTTGGGAAAGGACCCGCGGCCCCAGGCTTCCTTTCTCTTCATTAGAAAGGAGCATCCAAGCCTGGGGCATTTTCGCCCCCCCTATTTTCCCGCCGTCCACGGAGCAGCCGGCGATGATCAGCCTGGCCGCCGGGTTCGCGAGAGAAATTTTTCTGACGAACTTGCGGACATCCCGGTCCGCTTTGGCAGTCAAGGTACAGGTATTAACGACAACGATATCGGCTCTGGTCGAATCCTTTTCCAGTCTTAGCCCTGCGGATTCGAATTCCCCGGCCCAGGAGAAGGCTTCGGCCTGATTCACTCGGCAGCCGAAATTCTGGATAGAAAAAGAGGTCATTTCTGCTGGCGAATCTTCTGCGAGGCTTTTTCCACTTGCGAGGCCAGGTTCTTTCTGTAATCCTCTAGTTTTTTCTTCAGTCGGGGGTTTTTCAAACTTAAAATTTGGATGGCCAGGAGGGCCGCGTTCACCCCCCCCGCCTTGCCCAGCCCCATTGTCGCTACGGGAATTCCTTTAGGCATCTGGACAGTGGAAAGAAGCGCATCAAGCCCAGCGAGGCCGGCGCTCTCCACGGGAACCCCGATCACCGGCGCTGGAGTGTGAGCTGCGACAAAGCCTGCGAGATGAGCAGCCTTGCCGGCAACAGCGATGAAGACTTTCGCTCCCTTCTCCTCGAAGCTCGAGATCAGCGCCCGCGTCCGCGCGGGCGAACGGTGAGCGGACGTCACTTCGAGGCCGTAGGGAACGCCGAATCCTTTGAGCAGGTCAAGGGCGTCCTTGATGACGTCATAGTCTGATTCGCTCCCGATGAAAACGGCAACGTCCATGATGTCCTCCTATTTCTCGGCTCCGATATCCCGCCGGTAGTGCATCCCCTCGAAGGAAATCCCGGCGATAGCGCCGTAAATATTCTCCATGGTCTCTGCGAGGGTCTTTTCCGAAGCACAGACATTGAGCACTCTTCCTCCGTTCGTATAATACTCCCCGTTCTCGAACTTTGTGCCGGCATGAAAGATCGTAATCCCGGGTATTTCAGAGATGTCCTTCAGACCGTTGATCAATTTTCCCTTCTCATAGGCCACGGGATAGCCTCCCGAGGCCAGGACGACGCAAGCAGAGACCTTGTCGCTCCACTGGATCTCTTGCTTCAGGATATTCTCCTCGTGAGCGTTGAGGATGATTTCGACAAGGTCAGACTCGAGCCGCAGCATCTGGACCTGTGTTTCCGGGTCTCCGAAGCGGCAATTGTATTCCAGCACCTTGGGCCCTTCTTCCGTCAGCATTAACCCGACATACAGAACGCCTTTGTATTTTCTTCCTTCTTCGCGCATCCGGTTAATCGTGGGAAAGACGATCGTGTTGATGACGCCCGAGAACATTTCCGGGGATATGTACGGTGAAGGCGAAATAGCACCCATCCCGCCCGTGTTCGGCCCTCTGTCTCCGTCGTATGCGGCTTTGTGATCCATGGTTGTCACGAAAGGCTGCATTTTGGCCCCGTCGGAAATGACGATAAAAGAAATCTCCTTGCCTTTGAGGAATTCCTCGATGACGATCTTTTGCCCCGCCTTCCCGAATTGTCTCTTGATCATGATCATGTCCACGGCTTCTTCGGCCCTGCGCAGGCTGGGGCAAACGATAACACCTTTACCGGCAGCCAGGCCGTCTGCTTTGACCACCAGGGGGAAAAAAAATTCTCCGGATTTAAGAACCCGCAGGGCCTGGGCCGGAGTTTCGGCGACTTTAAAACGACCCGTGGGAATCCTGTGGCGCTCCATGAACTGCTTAGCAAAGATTTTGCTGCCTTCGAGCTCTGCTGCCTTTTTGTTCGGGCCGAGAATCGGGAGGCCCCTTTCGACAAACTCGTCCACAATGCCTAAAGTGAGCGGAAGTTCCGGTCCGACAAGGGTCAGGTCGATCTTCTTTTCGGCCGCAAAATTGGCCAGTTTCGGAAGATCGGAATCCGAAACGGGCACATTTTCACCCAGGCTCATCGTGCCGGGATTTCCCGGGGCGCAGTAAAGCTTTTCCACACGCGGACTCTGGGAAATCTTCCAGGCCAGGGCATGCTCTCTCCCGCCTGAACCGACGAGCAATATTTTCATGAGCTATTTCCTCTCCGGGACCGGCTCTCTCAGGAGAACCGTCCCTCATTTTTTTGCGTGAGTTCCTCGACAAGGCGCTCGACCACGCCGGGCCGAGGAAATATGCTCTTCAGGATTCCTGCGGCCAGAGGCAGCGCCTCCTCAAGAGGCAAGCAGAACTTCATCTCCAGGTAATTGCGGCGCAGCTTCCGCACCTCTTCCCGGACCTTTCTATTTCTGCCGACGACTTCGGCGAGATAGCCGGCCAGGATATCGAAATCCTTCTCAACCATGCCGAAGCGGGTCATCTCCTGCACGCCGGTGCGGATTCCGCTGGCATCGAGAAAGGTCGCATCATCAGGCAGAGCTTGGTAGTTGGCGACGATGTTGTTCTCCTCCAGACGCCGGGCGACCTCTTGGGCCGGCCCGAATTCGCGAACACGGATCAAGACCTGGTGAGTCTCGGTGAATCCATCCTTTTCATCGCCTTCGACCGGAATCCCATTGTTCTTGAGAGCCCGGGCGAAAGCCTTGGCGTTCAGCTTGACCTTCGTCTGGTATTCCTCCTTGAAAGCGTTCATTTCGTACGTCGCCATGAGCAGGGCCAGGAGCGTGCCCAGATGGTGATTGCTCGTCGACCCGGGAAAAGCCCGGCTCTTGACATCCAGCCAGAGGTTCCGCAGCGGACTTCCTGGAGGAAAGCTCCCGGCAATGACGCCCCTCTGCGGCCCAAAAAAGGTTTTGTGAGTGCTGCCGGTGACGATATCAGCCCCGTCCCGAAGAGGCTCCTGAAAGGCGCCGTACAATCCTAAAACGTGGGCCATGTCATACATGATCACCGGTCGCTCCGGCCACCCCTTGACCAGCCGGCTGACAAAATCGACAGGCTCCGGGTAAAGGAACATGCTCTTGCCGAAAATGATAAGTTCCGGCCTATGCTGCTCCAGCAGGTCTCCCAGCTTGCCGAGATCCGTCTTGTAAGGGTTATCTTGAGAGACAGGAAAGTTGAGGACATTTTCTTTGCCAGTCTTCGGGTCTTCTTCCACGAAATTGAAAAGGGCCCCCATAGGCTGGGAGCTGAGATGGCCGCCTTTGGTTAGGTCGTTGTTCATAACCAGCCGCATCTTCCGCGTCGGCTGACCCTCCGGCCGGTTGCGATTGATAAAGCGGACCATCCCCTTGAACACGACTTCGTTGGCCATCTGGCCGCTGATGGGCCTGAGCTCGACATCGGGACAGCGGAAATACTGGCCCAATTCCTTCTGAGCCTCGAGTTCCACTTCCCGGATGAAGTCGATCCCTTGATAAAAGTAGACCTCCTCCCCTTTCATGGTCCGGTGTTCGGCATACCGGCCCGAAGGGTCAGAGATCTCGCACAATTTGACCAGAAGCGAGGGCGTCGTCTCCGAGGGAATCAGGTTGAACGATTCCTCCTGTCTCCAGCGGTTATTCCGTTCGATCTTTTGGGCTAACGAAAATGTTTTCTCGGATAAGGAAGACATCGTCGTCTCCTCCTTTATTGTTCCTTGAAATACTTTTTCTCCAGGTCGGAAATCTTCCTGACCCGTCGCTCGTGTCGGCCTCCTTCGAAGGGGGATTCGAGCCAGGCCACGACGATCGCGATCGCTTCCTCGAGCGTGAGAACCCGTCCTCCAAGAGTCAAGCAATTCGAATCGTTGTGCTTGCGGCTGACCTCCGCCGTGATAATATTCCAGCAAGGAGTCGCCCTGATCCCTCTGAATTTGTTGGCCACGATGGCCATCCCCAGCCCCGTGCCGCAAAACAGGATGGCCCGGTCGCATTCTCCTCTAAGGACGGCTTCCATGGCCCGGGCGCCATAGTCCACATAATCGACCGTCTCGCCGGGGCCGCAGCCAAAATCCTTGAAGCCCGTCTCTTTCTTTTCCAGATAGGCCAAAATCCCATTCTTGAGGTCAAAACCGGCGTGGTCAGAGGCCAAAGCGATTTTCATTTTCAGGCCCTCCGTCAGAGAATCATTGAAAAATAAGGGAACAGGGGACTCCCCCACATCTAACGAGATTGCGGATCTTCCAGCAATTTGGCTGCCTCGGGCATAAGGCCCAAGGCTTTTAACACGACGGCGTCTGTTTTCAGGTAGACCTTCGTGCCCTCTTCGATCCCCCCAAGGGAAGAAACAATCTCCCGTCCCAATTCCCTTTTGATCTCTCCTTCTGCCTCCGTGAACTTGACTTCGTCAAAGGATATTTTGTTCCGCCGGAGATAATCTTTAAAGTCCTCGATGACTCTGGCATCAACGACGAACTCCCTCCCGACAACGGTCTTTTCGTCACTGCGCGGAAAGCTGTAGTCCTTGGACAATCTCGTCTGATGGTTGACAAACTTGCGGGCATAGCTGAAGAAGGATCCCTTGATCATCAATTCCGCTGTCAGCAGGGCCAGGTCGGGAGAAACTTCATAGTCCGGAGTGATGCCTCCCTGGCCGAGGACCTTCCTCCCTTTGGCCGTATATCGGACTTCCCTTTGCTCCTCGGGCGCCTTCTTATAGAGCATGTAATCTTCTATATTCCTATAATCTCTCTGAATCGACCTGCCGCTCGGAGTATAGTATTTTGCCGTGGTCAGGGCTACGGCGAGATTTTCGCCCAACGGAAAAACGGTTTGAACGAGCCCTTTGCCCCAGGAGTCCTGGCCGACCAGCAGGCCGCGGTCATTGTCCATGATAGCACCGGCGACGATTTCCGAAGCGCTAGCGCTGCCCCGATTGATCAGGATGATGAGAGGGATGTTTTCATACTGGCCGTT
Organism: uncultured Eubacteriales bacterium; assembly: GCA_964580435.1. Taxonomy (GTDB): domain Bacteria; phylum Acidobacteriota; class Aminicenantia; order Aminicenantales; family UBA8522; genus CAZKEW01. The sequence goes on along the minus strand of CAZOKP010000007.1, from coordinate 1,336 downwards.
TTTCTGGGCCCAGAATTCCCTGTTATACGCTTTATTGCGGCCCTTGATGGAAACGATCAGGTCTCCTTTGGGCAGGAATTCATCGGAGATCTCGATGGACTGGAAAAACGGCCCGCCGCTGTTTCTTCTCAAGTCGAGGATGAGTTCCTTCATTCCCTGATCGACGAGAAGCTTCATCTTTTCTTCCAGCTCTTCCGTTGTCGTCTCGGCGAAATTGCGGACAAAGATGTAGCCCGCTTTATCGTTGAGCATGAAGGCATAGGGGACGCTGCGCAGTGGAATCTCTTCCCGTTCGATGGTCAGTTCCAGCGGTTTATCCAGCCCTTCCCTAATGATCGTTATGGTGACCTTCGTTCCTTTGGGTCCCCTGAGCTTCTGCATGGCCTCCACGCTGGAGATCGGCTTGGTGCTTTCGCCGTTGATTTGCGAGATGATGTCTCCGGGCAGGATGCCGAGACGGCTCGCCGGAGTCCCTTCGATCGGCGAAATGACGACCAGGTTGTCTCCCTGCTTGGAGATCTGAATGCCCAGGCCATAGTACTTGCCGGTGTACTCCTCGCGCATGCGGGCGAAACTGTCCGGGTCCAGAAAATACGAATGCGGGTCGAGCGTTTCGAGCATCCCTCTGATCGAGGAATACACGAGCTTCTCGGGTTCGACCTCGCGGTAATAATGTTCCTCGACAAGGCTAAAGAGCGACGAAAACTTCTCGATTTCCTGATCCCAGAGGTCTTCATCCCGGGCTCCAAGATGGACGAAGGCGAAAATCAGGAGACCGCCGAGAATTATCTTCTTTTTCATAGGTCTTGCGAGCCCTCATCTTAGCAAACCGCCCTCTCCTTGTAAAGTTATTCATTGAAGGTGAGGACCTTTCCATTTCCGTGATCATTTTATTCTGGAATAGGGGCCTGCCACGGGTCCCCCCGACGAGGCTCGGGAGATGTGGCTCGAAGTCACGCTGCGATTTCCCCAGCGAGGAAATCTTGCTCGATTCGCTCCTCGCTCTCCTCTTCGAGGAACCATGCCCGCTCGTCGCTCATACGGACTTCTCACCACATCATCCCTCGCCTCGTCCCCCGGGCGGGGGGAAGCATCTTCAATTCCGTGATAGTCCCATGCTGATAGAAAGGGCGGGTGGCGCAGTTCGGGGGCCCCCCGCCGCCCCGAGCGTTTGATGCCCCAGTCTTTGGCTCCGGAAACAACATGATTGACCGCGAGGGCGCCGGGGGTGAACCGCGACAGGACCCGCCCCGACCACGGAAACGGAAGGGCAATCTGTTACCGGGCTTTCCTTGACTAATCCCCGGATAAAGACTATATTCTATTTGCCCTTTGG
>CAZOKP010000006.1:58833-61388 GCA_964580435.1 uncultured Eubacteriales bacterium | reverse complement strand
TCAGTGAGAACTCACGCCAAAACGGAGCGGAGCGCCCTCACACGTTTCTCATATTCCTCATGGATCAGTTTGCTATCAAACTCATAACCCTCTTTCAGCATGGCGTCTTTCTCTTCTTTGCCAAAATAGGCCATAATGGGAAGGAAGAAATGTTTGTCCTCCTTCTCAATGTGTCTTGGGTAGAATTCAACCAGCGATTGGAGGCCGGCTGCGATCAGGGGAAGCGCCTCACTATCACCACTCTGATACCTCTGAATGGCGTCCCCTAACGCCGCGGTGGTCTTTCTTCCCAATTTGTGTTCCTCCATGAGCTCCTCCACGATCCTTTTATGCTCAGGAGAAAGGGCTTTTTTGTTGATATCCCGGAACAGGATGCCTTCCTCCTTCCCGTGGTGGCAGCGATCGGCATAGCCCTGGAAAAAGTTTATCACACCCTCAAGGAGATCCGAATCCACCTTCTTCTCTGTCTCTATGCGGTCAACTTGGCCTTTCATCACCTGAATAACCCGTTCGATGAGCCTGTGCTCGATCATTAGTGGACCAATTGGCAACATTTTAGTACGCTCCTTTCTGGCATCCGAAGCCATTGACCTGCTGTAATAGATATAACCATAAAGACCATAAATGTTCATTGACTTAGGTCAAAGCGCGCAGGGATTCATGCACCAACTGGAAAAGGCAAGTTTCACAAAATAAAAGACTTAAGGTGCTTCCCGCAGGTCTATCCTGAGATCGGCGTTACGATCATAAGGACCAACTCTAGGAGAAGCTTGGCTGTTTCTCCTTCGTTTCCTTCTTCCAAGTTGGCCAGAGCTTCCTCCATCAATTTTTTGGCGTATTTCTGGCTTTTTTCCTGAGCTTCGGCCGGCGTCACAAACTCGTCCAACTCCTTCGGCCTTTCGTATTTCTTCCCATTGGTCATCATGCGGTAGGCAAAGGACAAATACTGGCGCGCCTTTTCGTCGAACATCGACTCCTTTTGGAAAAGGTCCTTGGCGACATCAATCCTGTACTTGATATCGGCTTTGTATTGCGATTCGGGAGTCAGGGACGCGGTGATATCCAACAACTCGAGGAGAGCATTGAGGATCTTAGCCTTTGTTATGGACGGGTCGGCGGGACCCAGGAAAACGCCAGCCGCTCCTTCGATCCTGGCCTTCGTATCTTTTGACCCAAACATGATTCCTGACGGAAGGGCAAGCAACAAGGCCGTTACGACCAGCAGTGTGCCAATCCGTTTTGCCATTTAAAACTCCTTTCCTTACTGAAATTGGTTTACGAGAGCTTTCTCAAAAAACGGCCTCGGGGCCGCCGACGCCGGCGCTTCCAGCTTTTCAGTCCCGAGGGAAAGGCCTGTTCGAGCAGCTTGGTGAAAGATTCTTCCTTTTCGGCGGGCCGCTCTTTGAAGATCAAGAAAAACAGCCGGGACGCCTGCTGATAATGAGCTCTCCGCAACAGGGACCAGCGCATACGCCCCGTACGGAGGGCCCGGTCCATGGCCCTGACGATGACCAGGATCTGGCCGACATTGGCGCGAAGGCCCCTAGGAAGCGACATTCTCATCCCGGCGTTACTTAATGCATCGCTGAGGGTTTTATGAAGATCAACCTGATTCTCTGCAAGGAGCGGTTCCAGCCAGGGCCAGAAGATGAGCGCATACATCTCTTCGAGGGAGAGCTGGTGTCCCTCCGTTCTCGCCCGGTCCTCGATTTCGAGGAGCGAGCTCAACCGCAAGAAAAGGCCGGCATCGTTTTCATAATCTTCGCCCGCCTTTCCCAGGATGCGGCCGAGAATGCCATATTTTCGAAGCGCTTCGATGACGGGCCGAGTTTCGTAGGCCAAGTCCTTGTTGAACTCTTCATAGAGGCGAGCCCCAGAACATGAGCAGAGAAGGTGGACTTGGGAAGGGATCGCTTTCTCGGTGGCCTCCTCGATGGTGAATCCAAGGCGGGCGGAATGCCGCAGGACGCGCCAGATGCGGACGGGATCCTCCATGAATCTCTGCGCCGGGTCGCCGATGACACGGACGGTCCGCCGGGCCAAATCTTCGAGGCCGCCGACATAGTCGATGACGGTATCGGTGATGACATCATAAAAGAGCGCATTAATCGTTATGTCCCGTCGGAAAGCGTCTTCGCCGGGAGTTCCGTAAGGATTGGCAGGAACGTTTTCGCCCTCCGGGGACTGTTCTTCGACGTGGTCGGCGGCCCTCCGAAACGTCGACACCTCGATGATCTTTTCTCCGCTGAAATGGACATGGGCCAGGCGGAAACGCCTGCCGATGACGTAGGCGTTGGCAAAGCGTTTCTTGATCTGGCCGGGGCGGGCATCTGTGACGATGTCGAAATCCTTGGCCGGTTTCAGCAGCAGCAGATCGCGGACCGCGCCTCCGGTAAGGTAAGAGGTGAAACCTTGCCGATAGAGCCGGAAAAGGATCTTAAGGGCGTCGGGGTCGATGTCCCGCCGCAAAATCGAGTGTCCGGGTTTGGCTAGGATGACTGGCTCAACCGATCGGGCGGGAAACACGCTTGTCTCAGCCACTTCTATTCCATTCT
>CAZOKP010000006.1:47632-58733 GCA_964580435.1 uncultured Eubacteriales bacterium | reverse complement strand
GGCTCAACCGATCGGGCGGGAAACACGCTTGTCTCAGCCACTTCTATTCCATTCTAGTGTGAGGTCTCATTATGTTTGCGCCCTTTTGCGCTTCTGTTCGAGGGCTCTCCCCTTCTCGACTTCGGCCGTGTAGTCGGCCATCCGCCCCAGCCGGTTATAGATATCCGCCAAGACATAATGGCCTAATGGAGCCGATTCTGCTTCGGGCTCGAGCTCCAGCCCCTTTTTGGCCAGGCTAATCGCTTCATCAAAATTCTCATTCAAATCAAGGTAGGCTTTGGCCAAGAAAAGATAGCTTCGGGCAAATTTCTTGTTGGAATCGATGGCTAGCTTGAGTTCCTCTGCCTCCTCGCGCAATTTGCCCTGCTTGGCATAGATGAGGGCAAGGTTGAAGTGAGCCGGATAGGCGCCGGGGTGGATCTCGATTTCCTTTTTGTATTCCTCGATGGCCCTCAGAATATCTGCCTTATACTCATAGAGAAGCCCCAGGTTGTAATGGGCATCGGGTAGGCGCGGCCGCATCTGGAGCGCGAGTGTAATTTCCTTCTCGGCCGGCTCCAGCATTTTCTTTTCCAGGTAGGCCGAACCGAGGAGATTATGGGCGACGGCGCTGTGCTCGGGATCTGTTGAGATCGCCTTTTCCAGGTTGACAATAGCTTTATCAAAGTCCTTGGTCTCGCAGTAGATCTCGCCGAGATTGACATACGGTTTGGGGTCTCTGGGGTCGAGCTGCATGACCCGCGTGTAACCGGCAATGGCTTCATCGTATTTTTTGAGTCTCTCATAAGCCTGGGCCATCGTGAAGATCGCCCCTTCGTATTCCTCGTCGGTTTTAAGAGCCTCTTTGCACTCGGCGATGGCCTCTTCAGGCCGATCGAGCTCAAGATAGATATTGGCCCTGACCTGGCGGGCTTCCATGATATTGGGGTCCTGGGCGATCACTTCGTCGAGCAATTTCAAGGAATCGTCAAATTCTTTGTTGGCCGAAGCGCCCTCCGCCTGCTTGATCTTGTTGTAGAGGATGATTTTATCCTTCGGGTCACCCAGGTCCCCCGACTGGGCCATTTTTGAACTCGAGGTAAATCCTCCGATATACCCCAGGGCCATGAGCTTTTCGCGGGCATCGTCATCCAGCTTTTCCGGGCCTCTGTCTTCGACCCCCTTGGCCGACAGCCTTTCCTGGAGGCTCCGGAGCTCGCGCTCGAAGCGCTTGCCGAGCGAGGAGTCCCGGTCATAAATATTGACCTGTTCCCCGGAGTCTTTAACTAGGTCATAGAGCTCGGGACGCGGAGCCTGAATGAACTTGTATCCGCTCGTCCGCAGGCTTTTGAGCTCGCTCCAGCCATAATGAAACCGGGGATAATATGTCTCGCTGTAAGCAAAACGCTCAACGTCGTCTTTTTTTCCCGCAAGCAGGGGCAGAAAGCTTCGTCCCTGAACCTCTCTGGGAATCGGAAGACCGAGGAGCTCGAGAACGCTAGGCATAATATCCACATTCTCGACTTGGGATTCGATGACCTTGCCTTTGAGCGCCGCAGAGGGGATGTGGACGATGAGAGGGACTGACTGGGTCGCGTCATATATAAAAAATCCGTGGGCGCTCTCGTGATGTTCGCCCAGGCTTTCGCCGTGATCGCCGACGATGATGATGATGGTCCTCTCGAGCAAATCCTTCTTCTTCAGCTCATCCACCACGCTGCCGATAAGTACGTCCACATAAGCGATCTCGCCGTCATAGAGGCCCCAGAGCCGGCCGCCATACTGGGTTTTATAGGGCTCGGGAGGCTCATAAGGAGTGTGAGGGTCGTAGAAATGAAGCCAGCTAAAGAACTTTTTCTGGGAGTTCGTCGCGAACCAGTCGAAAAAGGCCTTAACAACTTCGCCCCCCTCTCTTTGGACGGAATCAAGGCTGATGGTCTTATATTTGGCGAAGTCGAAATTGTCATAGTAATAGTCGAACCCCTGATTCAGCCCCCAACGCGAATCCAAAACAAAAGCTCCGACAAAGGCGCTTGTCGCCCACCCGGCCTGCTTGAGCACGCTCGCCAACGTCGTCTTGTTCGCTTCGAGATAAAAACCACCGTTGTCCCGGACGCCGTGAAAGAGGGGGTACGTTCCGGTGAAAATTGAGGAATGAGAAGGGAGAGTCAAAGGAGCTTGAGATATTGCGTTCTTGAATAGAAACCCTTCGCCGGCGAGGCGGTCGATATTGGGAGTCTCAATCCGCGAATAGCCGTAACAGCCAATGTGGTCGGCCCTGGTCGTGTCAAGAGTAAAGAGGAGAATATTGAGATCCTGGGTATTAAGGGAGCCGAGAAGCTTTTTGACTTCGGCGCGGGATCTTTGACCTCGGAAAAGCAGGCCGCCCGAAAGAACTAAATAAAGAGCGATGGCGATAATGAGGCTGGCTGCGAAGGACGCAAGCAGGAGACGTCTCTTGAGGCCGGCTGCCTTCTTTAGATTCATAGTTTTTTAGTTTACCATAGAAGAGTGCTGAAGAGAATGCCGGCGCGAGAGCTTTTTTTGTTGAAAATTGTTAGTATATGAATAGAAAGGAGGAGCTCATGAGATATTCTTACCGGCGCTGCATTTGCGTCTTGACGCTGGCTTGTGCAGTCGTCATCTGTTTCTTTATGGGAAGAGAAATTTTCGCCCAGAAGGCGCCCGAGAAAAAGACGTTTAAATTCGATCCAAAACGCCCGCCGGAAGCGGAACTGCAAATGAGCATCCAAGACGGATTCACTCTGGCCGCGGTTGGCGACTGCATTATTGCGCGGCCACTCTCCCAAGTTCGCGACCCCCGCTTTACGGCTCTTATCCAAATCCTCCGCGACGCCGATGCCGCCTTCGGAAATTGCGAAACGTCCTTCATCGATATCCGGCAATTCAAAGGCTCTCCCCAGGCCGAAACAGGCACGTGGTATCTTATTGCGCCTCCAGATGTGGCCAAGGATCTCAAGCTCATGGGGTTCGACCTGATGTCCCGGGCCAACAACCATGTGATGGACTGGGGTCTCGAGGGAATGAGGGAGACCAGCTACTGGCTGGATGCGGCCGGGTTGGTTCATGCCGGCTGCGGCGAGAACCGGGCCCTGGCGAGAGCGCCCCGCTATTTTGAAAGCGAAAAAGGACGGATCGCTCTCGTATCCATGGCGGCAACTTTCACGACTCTTTCCCAGTCGATGCCGCCCCTGGGACAGTCGCCCGGCCGGCCCGGCATGAGCGCCATCAAAACTAAACGCACGACCATCGTGACGCCCGAGGTCATGAAGGCACTTGTCAACCTCCGCGACACTATGCGCAACGCTCGCAAGGCTGCAGGGGGTGAGGTGGAAGAGATTACTCCTCCTTCAAAGGGCCAGGCTGCCGGGGGGCTTCCGGAAACTCTTTCTCTCCTCGACTACCAATTTAGACTGGGCGATCGCTTTGCCTACACTTACGAGATGGACTCCATCGACTTCAGCGAAAACCTAAAGAATATTCGCCAGGGCAAGCAATATTCTGATTTTTTGCTTGCCGCCATGCACAACCATGAAAGCGGAGTCGATCCCGCTGAGCCGGGAGATTTTCATATCAAGCTGGCCCATGCGGCAATCGATGCGGGAGCAGACGCGTTTATCGGCAGCGGAGAACACCGGCTCCAGCCGATCGAAATCTACAAAGGAAGGCCCATATTCTACAGTCTGTGTGACTTTTTCTGGGACGACAAACAGGAGCCCTATGCGGCCGATTATTACGAACAATATCGGGAAGACCTTATCGCCGCCTACGGCGACCCGGCTAAAGTGACGGACGCCGACCTGACCATCGTCTTGAATTCACTTGACTGGGGAAGCCCCACAGAAGATAACCTGGCCTTCCAAAGCGTTGTTGCCGTGAGCAAATACGAGGGCGGGCAAGTTTCCGAAATTCGACTTTACCCTGCTGACTTGGGCTATGGGCTGAAACTGACAGAGAGCGGCATCCCTCGCGTCCCCACTCCAGAAATCGCCCAAAGAATCCTCAAGCGGCTGCAAAAAATGTCAGAACCTTACGGGACAAGGATTGCTATCGAAGATAATATCGGGATCATCCGCGTGCCAACAAAAGCGACGCCAAAATAGAACCTATCGCACTCAACGCAGGCGCATTTTTTTATTTGGCCAGGGCATTTTTAAGCCAGTTCAAGATATCAGGCCATTTGTTATAATCGCCGTATCCTTCTCCCTTCACTTCAACATATTCGACGTTCATTTTCAGCTCCTGCATCCTGGCCACGCCCTTTCTGACATCTTCTACAGGGGCCATTTCATCCTTGTCTCCTTGGATGATCAGAAAATTCTGGTCCGTTCTTTGACTCAGGAGGTCAAGGATGTTGTCTCCTTTCACGGGGTCAGGAGGCGCGATTCTCCCCGAACGGACGATCACAGCCTTGAAAATTTGAGGGTGAAGAAGACCTATGCGCCAGGCGCCATAGCCCCCTATTCCAAACCCGTCGACGGCGATCCTCTTCTCATCCACGGTGTACAGTTTCTTTAAATGGCCGATGCATTCGATGACTTCTTTGGCCGAGTCTCCGACATACCAATCGGAAAGCGCCCGGGCTTGCGGAGAGAGGACAATCAGGTCAAACCCAGTTTCTTTTTTCCTGGGTGGGGAATAAGGCAAGTTGACTCCGGCCAGAGCAACTCGATCATCGGCCCCGCCCGTGCTGAGCGTAACCAGAAGAGGACAAGACTTTTTGGGGTCATAATTGGCGGGAATCAGCACAGAATAGGCCTTGAGGGAATGATCGCTCTCCGACCGATAGGCCAACCGGGCCGGCATTCCGGGAGGAAACAGGGCGGGTTTCCCTTCGTCCACATTTCTAAACAACTCTTTCATCTCGTCATTCCACTGATGAAGAGAGTCGAGGTCGACAAGAGGAGCCGGATCGTCGGTCATCTGCTTGATCCACTGCAGCCTGATCTCCAACGTGGCAAGGCTCTCGCGAAAAATCGCATCCTTCTGGAACAGGTCTCCCTTTTGGATGTCTGCCAGCTTCGATCCAAAGGACTCAAACTCCTTCTTATTCAGCAGGAAGAATTGGGTATTGTCTGAATACCGGAAAGCGCCTTTGTCATCAAGGACACCCAGGCTCAAGTCATAAAGACCCGAGGGTTGGTTCTTGGTCTCTATGGGAAAGCTCAAGATGTTCATCCCCTTTTCGAAAGAGAGGCTCTGTTTGGACGCTACGTTCCCCTCCGAAGACGTCAGGACGAATCTCACTTGCCAGTCCTGGAAAGCTGAAGGGGAATTGATCCCCAGGCTGATCTTCTTCTCTTGGTCCTCGTAAAAATGGTTGACACTCAGGAGGGCTTGGAACTCAGGCCTTTCGGGGAGACGGGGGACAAAGCGAAACGCGGAAGCTTTTCTTTTATTAGAAAATGGGGAGTCATAATCCGGGTCTGAAAAAAGCTGGACGACCTTTTTCTGCCCCGCATCGAAATCAATATAGCTTAGGTTGATTCCCAGATTCGGCTGAAGGAAGGGTCTGAAGAAGGGAACATATTTCCAGGGAATAGCCGCTTCATAAACAATGGACTTTTGGCCCGAATCAGCCACGATTTTCAGCTGGACGTCGCCGATGGAAGCCTGGAGGAAAGACTCGCCGTTGCGATTAACCAGAGCTTTCACGGGCATATTCCCGCGCTTGGAAAAATAAAAGGTCAGGAAACGTTCGCTCTCATTTCCGTTGGACGGATCAGCCAGAGTGAGAAGGAATCCGTCCGCTGATCTTCCTCCCCTCTCTGTAAACTCAGACTGCTGGCCTCGTTCTGAAAATCCTGGACGCGGCCCTCGTTCTGAAAATCCCGGACGCCGGCCCCCTTCGGGAAATTCGGGCCGGTCATCCATGGCCTTAACAGCGACATAAAAGTTTTCCGCGTCGAACGTGAACCAGGTCGAAACGGCGAGATCCGCCGAGGGCGCAAGCTTCTTCCCATCCGGAGTGACATCAACGGCAAGCTCTTGCGCAGAGGTCCACTCGTCCAGAATGCCGTCAATGACGATTTTCTTTTCCGCCTGGGAAATGGAGCGTTCCTCGGGTTGCTGGGCCAAGAGAGAAGACGACCAGAGCGTGGCTAAGAAAAGGAGGAGATAGCAGGATGTTCTTTTCATATTCACCTTCCTCGTTTATTTTACCAGATTCTATAAATTTTAGCCTGGCTTGAGAAGAGCGAAGAAACAAAAAGCGACATTGACAATCAGGAAACCCAAAAATATAATCATGCAAGAATAACAGTATGAAAAGGAAGAATGAATGATATCCCAGGATAAAAAGGACCCTCCCCTGGAACATCTGGAAAAGGCGGCCCGCTTGGGCCCCTCTTCTCTCTTCCGGGGAGAACTCACGGGAAAAGAAGACCTCTTGGTGCAGGGGCAATTCCTGGGGAAAATAGACCTGCCTGAGAATGACCTGCTCGTCGCTGAGTCGGGGAAACTGGAAGCCGAGATTAACGTCAGGAACGTCATCGTCCGAGGAGAAGTCAGCGGAAATATCCATGCTTCAGGCAGGATCATCATTGAAAGAACCGGCCGGATGAAGGGTGACCTCTCTGCCTTCCTCATCTCTATAGAAGACGGAGCCCAGTTCAAAGGAAGCGTCAAGATTCTTACGAGAAAATAAACCCCGACTGCCTCGTTTTTCACTCTCAATCTGAATATGCCGGGGAGTCATCTTCTTTTCCGTGATCATTTTGTTTCGGAATAGGGTCCTGCCACTGCTTCCCCCCCGACGAGGCTCGGGAGATGTGGCTCGAAGTCACGCTGCGATTTCCCCAGCGAGGAAATCTTGCTCGATTCGCTCCTCGCTCTCCTCTTCGAGGAACCGTGCCCGCTCGTCGCTCATACGGACTTCTCACCACATCATCCCTCCCCTTATCCCCCAGGCGGGGCCCCCAGCCGTGTTACCCTCGCTGGATCATTGCCCCAATCACAGAAACAGAGATACCATCACACGTCGGCTGCAGGTCTGAATGGCCTCCGTTTTCTGTTATAATAAGCCCGATGAAGACATTCGAGCTGCACTCCCACTTCGAGCCCAAGGGGGATCAGGTCGCGGCCATCGAAGCTCTGAGCGATCGCATCACGCGAGGAAACATCCACCAAGTCCTGATGGGGGTGACCGGGTCTGGAAAAACCTTTACCGTGGCCAATGTCATCGCCAACGTGCAGAAGCCCGTGCTCGTCATCAGCCATAACAAAACCCTGGCCGCCCAGCTCTACCAGGAATTCCGCCGTTTCTTCCCCCGGAATGCGGTTGAGTATTTCGTCAGCTATTATGATTATTACCAGCCCGAGGCCTATATCCCCGCCTCCAATACATACATCGCCAAAGAAGCCACCATCAACGATGAGATCGACCGGATGAGGCTCTGCGCCACGAACTCTCTTTTCCAGAGAAGGGATGTCATCATCGTCGCCTCGGTGTCCTGTATCTATGGCATCGGTTCTCCGCAGACCTACTATTCCATGAGCTTCCGCCTGGTCAAAGGCCAGACCATGCCGAGAAAAAAAATCCTGGAAGGTCTCGTCGGAATGCAGTATGAACGGCAGGAGGAAGACTTCAAACGGGGGACGTTCCGCTTGCGCGGCGATGTCATCGATGTCTTTCCCTCCTACGAAGATTTTGGCTATCGACTTGAGCTTGAGGACAGCCGGATCGCCGCCATCTCCTCCATCGATCCCCTCCTGGGCAGGACCATCGACTCTTATGACGAAATCGTCATCCACCCCCGGACATTCTTTTCCACGCCCCATGATATCCTCACGTCCGCCGTCGTCAGTATCGAGAAAGAGCTCGCAGATAGGATCGATTTTTTCAAAAGACAGGGCAAAATCATCGAGGCCGAAAGGATCGAGGAAAGAACTCTTTTTGACCTGGAGATGCTCCGGGAATTCGGCTACTGCCCGGGCATCGAAAACTATTCCCTTTACCTCAGCGAGCGCCGGCCCGGGGAACCCCCTTACACCCTGCTCGATTATTTTCCTCGGGATTTCCTGACGATCATCGACGAATCGCACGTGACCGTTCCCCAGATCGGCGGGATGTATCATGGCGACCGCTCGCGGAAGATGACCTTGATCGAGCACGGATTCCGGCTGCCTTCGGCGCTGGACAATCGGCCGCTGAACTTCCAGGAGTTCGAAGCCCGCAGGGGGCAAGTCCTTTACGTTTCAGCGACCCCCGGACCCTTCGAACTGCGCCAAGTAGCCCGAAAACCAGTCGAACAGATCATCAGGCCCACGGGGCTAACAGACCCGGAAATCGAAGTGCGCCCGGTCAAAGGCCAGGTCGACGACTTGATGGGCGAGATATCGGTCCGGGCTCAGAAGAACGAGCGGACGCTGGTGACAACCCTGACCAAAAGGATGGCTGAGGACCTGACCCGGCATTACCATGAACTCGGATTGCGTGTCCGTTATCTCCATTCGGAGATCGATACGCTCGAAAGGGTCAACATCCTGAGGGACCTGCGCAAGGGAAAATTCGATTCTCTGATCGGCATCAATCTCCTGCGGGAAGGACTCGATTTGCCCGAAGTATCGCTTGTCGCCATCCTGGATGCCGACAAAGAGGGTTTTCTTCGTTCCGACATCTCGCTCATTCAGACCTTCGGCCGGGCGGCCAGGAATATTTCCGGCACAGCCATCCTCTACGCCGATACGATCACCGACTCGATGAAAAAAGCCATCGCCGAGACGGCGAGACGCCGGGAGATCCAGCAGGAATACAACCGCACGAACAACATCACGCCTCAATCCATCACCAAGCAGATCGATGAGGTCTTGACCAGCATCTATGAAAGGGATTATTTGGATTACTCGCGGATCTCCGAAGAAAAGGATATTTATCTCTCCCCGCAGAAGAGAAAGCAGCGGATGGACGAACTCGAGAAATTGATGAAAGAGGCAGCCAAGAACCTGGAGTTCGAGCGGGCAGCCCGGCTGCGCGACGAGCTCAAGAAATTGAAGAAGAGAGAATTGGAACTCGGACTTTAATCGGCCATGAACGACACGCTCAAGACAAAGCTCGAACTTCTTCCTGATAAGGCGGGCATCTACTTTTTCAAGAACGAGAACGGCGAGATCATCTATATCGGAAAGGCGCGCTCCCTAAAGGATAGGGTTAGGTCCTACTTCCAGCCGACCTCGGATTTCAAGGTCAGCCACATCATCTCCGAAACGGCTGACATCGACTTTATCCTCACCGGCTCCGAGAGAGAAGCGGCATTTTTAGAGAACAATTTCGTCCAGCGATACCAGCCCAAATTCAACCTCAGGCTCAAGGACGACAAGAGTTTCCCCTATCTCAAACTGACCGTGGCCGAGAAATTTCCGGCTGTCTCTCTGACCCGAAAAATCGAGACAGACGGAGCCAAGTATTTCGGCCCGTTCAGCCCGGCATCGCAAGCCCGCAAGACCATCCATCTTCTGAATAAGTATTTTGGAATCAGGGCCTGCGAGGAGAGTATCCCCGGCAAGCGCAAAAGGCCTTGCCTGGAATACGACCTTAAGCTCTGCTCGGCCCCCTGCGTCGGATATATAGGAGAGGCGGAATACCATAAAAATGTCGAGAATTCCGTTCTCTTCCTGGAAGGGAAAACCGAAAGGCTCCTGAAAGTTCTCCATGAAAAAATGACCGAAAGCGCAGGCCGCCAGGATTACGAGCAGGCCGCCCGCTGGCGGGACCTCATCCGCACGATCGAACAAATCAGGGACAGGCCGAAGGTCATTTCTGTTTTGCTCGAGGATGCGGACATATTTGGGCTGGCCAGAGAAGAAAAGAGCGTTTCCGTTCATGTTTTCATTATGCGAGGAGGCAAAATCCGTGAAGCCGAGCAAATGACCATCCAGGAGAGCAAGGATATCTCCGTTGAGAAACTCCTTTCCCGGATCGTTGGGGATTTTTACAATAAAAGCGCAGATATTCCGAAAAAGATTTTGCTCCCGGCTCTTCCCTCCTCCATCGAGGAACTCGAAGAACGTCTTCGTCGTCAGAAAAATGCAAAAGTCAGGATCTTGGTGCCTCAGAAAGGAAAGGATAAGAAACTGGTCGACCTGGCCAACAGGAACGCCGAGATCCTGCTCAGGAAAAAGGGAGAGGAAATTCTGTCCCTGGAAGACCTGGGTAGGATCCTCAGTCTCGCGACTCCCCCGCTCAGGATCGAGGGCTTCGATATATCCAATACAGGCGGGGACGAATCGGTCGGGTCGCTTGTCGTCTTCGAGAGAGGCTGTCCCAAAAATGATGAATACAGAAAATACAAGATCAAGACGGTGGCAGGACCGAATGATGTCGCCAGCCTCCAGGAAGTTGTCCAGAGGCGTTATTCCCGAATCCTTGCCGAGAGGGGGAAGCTTCCTGACCTCATCTTGGTAGACGGAGGCAAGGGACAGCTTCATGCCGCAGAAACAACCCTCCGCCGCCTGGGACTCGGGAGTCTCCCGCTGGTCTCCTTGGCCAAGAGAGAAGAGGTCGTCTTTACCCGTGGCAAAAAAGAGGGCATCCGACTCGACCGCACCTCGCCTGCCTTGAGACTTCTGCAATACATCAGGGACGAGGCTCACCGATTTGCCATATCTTTCCACCGGCAGCGCCGGGAAAAGAAGAGCTTTGCTTCGGAGCTCAGCGGCATCCGGGGCCTGGGTGAAAAGCGGAGAAAAGCCTTGCTGTCCTGGTATCAAAGTCTCGACGAGATCAGGCGAGCCCCGCTCGAGGAACTCTCGGCCATCGTGGGGGGCAAGACCGCCGGATTATTGAAGGAGGAAAAGAATGATCACGGGCATCGGGATTGATTTCATCGAGGTGGAGCGCGTCAGGAAGCTGGCCGAAAAGAGTCCCCGGTTTCTGGAGAAAGTCTTTACTCCCGTGGAAATCGCCTACTGCTCTAAAAAAAGGAACAAATATCAGAACTTCGCCGCCCGTTTCGCCGCCAAGGAAGCCTTTATCAAGGCGGTGGGAAAGAGAGTCCTTTGGAAAGACATTGAGCTCGTCAACATGCCTTCGGGCAAGCCTCGCCTGGAGCTCAGAGCCGGTCAAAAATGGCCCTTTGACCGGGCCCATGTTTCGGTCTCGCAC
>CAZOKP010000006.1:0-47532 GCA_964580435.1 uncultured Eubacteriales bacterium | reverse complement strand
AGCCCTGGCGAGGGGGCCTTGAAGAAGAACGTCAAAACCCGGCCCACGACGGCCACGACCAGGATATTGAAAACATAGAATCCAAGCGCCCACAGCGGGCCCAGGTAAAAGGCGACGAGGGCAAGAATGATCGTCGTCCTGGCTGAGCAGGGAATGAACGGAATGAGCAAGGACGTGATAATCCGGTCTCTCCGAGATTCCAGAGTCCGGGTGGAAAAAATGGCCGGAACGTTGCAGCCAAAACCGAGAATAAATGGAGATACGGATTTTCCATGCAGCCCGATGCGGTGCATGAAAGTGTCCAGCAGGAAGCCGGCCCGGGCCAGATAGCCCAGGTCCTCCAAAAAAGCCATAAGAAAAAGTAGTGGGAGAAGATAGGGCAAGACAATAGCGACGCCTCCCCCGATTCCTTGAAGGAGACCGTCCGCAAGATGAAAGGACAACCCGGAACCGAGAATCCCGGACAGGGAGCTCCTGAGGCTCGAAAAAGGCCGAAGGAGAGCAGCTTCCAGGGGGTTCCCGATTTTAAAAATGATGAAAAAGAAGGCTAAAAAAATAGCCGCTAAAAGAGGATATCCGAGAACCGGGTGCATCAGGATACTGTCTAAGCGTTTATCCCAGCTCAGATGCCTCCCCCTCTGAACTCGACTGCTCTGCTCAGATATCTTCAGGGCGAGGTGGTGTCTCTCAGCCGCAATCACTTCATAAGCCGGAGCGCTCCGTTTTTTCTCGATATTCCCCTTGACCTGGTCAACAATATTCTTGAGAGAAGGGTCAACATCCTCCAGGAAATCGCCGCAAAACTGTTGGCCTGCTTCAATCAGCTTGATGGCGGTGAACCTTCTATTAGCAACGATACAAAAATCGGCAGGAATTTTCTCAGCTAAATACGCAACTTCTTCCTCCACATCCTTAGACCAGCGGGCAGAAGACACGGGGCAGCCCTCATCCAAGCAGCGGAAAGCCGCCTCCAAAAGTTCCTTAATCCCCCGGCCATGCGTAGCAATAGTCGGGATGACTTTAACCCCCAGTGTCTTTTCTAGCTTGGAAGATTCAACAGTAATGCCTTTCTTCTCGGCCAGGTCAATCATGTTCAGGGCCACAACCATGGGGTACTCAAGCTCACGAAGCTCCAAAGTCAGCTCGAGGCTCCTTCCCAAAGTAGAAGCATCGGCCACATTGATGATCAAGTCGGGCCTTTCTTGAAAAAGATGAGTCAGGACAACTTTTTCGGCAGGTTCTGAAGGATTAAGGGAATAGGTTCCCGGCAGGTCAATGACATTAAGGAAACGGCCCTCAATGCTTACCAAACTGTGGGTGTGTTTGACCGTGGTGCCGGGGAAATTGGATGTCTCGGCTTTATAGCCTGCTATGGCATTAAACAGAGTGCTTTTGCCACAATTCGGCTGCCCGATAAAGATGACAACAGGATAGCTATTTTTCATCGGGCCCGATTTCGACCAAGATCTTTAGCGCAATGCCACGGCCTATCGCCACGCTCATATCTGAAGTGAGGTTTTTGACGAGAAGGGGGCCCTTCAGAATCGCCTGCGAATCCACCTCGATAAGATCGTCTTTATGGAAGCCCAGGGCGAAAAGCCTCCGGCGAATTCCTTCTCCTCCGAGAATGGACACAATCTTCAACTGTCTATTGCGCGGCGCCTGATAAAGATTCATCGTTTGCTCCACTGTTTCCTTATTAGCTCATGCCAACGGGAGTGGCAATCATTTTATCATAAAACGATAGAATTACTAATCTTAACAGGCTTTTGCCTGCTGCGCCCTTTTTTTCAGGAGAGCTGTGTGCTAAGATTTGTCTTTATTTTTATTTCTGGGAGGTCCTATGTTCAAACTTATAAAGCATGCGCTTGCATCGATTCTGCTCTTAGCCCTGCTCCTCCCGCTCTATCCCGATGAGGGGCTGTGGCCTTTCAACATGCCGCCTGCTGAAGTGCTCAAAGCTAAGTACAATTTCACGTTCGGCGCGGATTGGCTGAAGCATATCCAGCTCTCCTTGGTACGGCTAGGAGGCGCATCCGCCTCTTTTATTTCGCCTGACGGCCTCGTCCTCACCAATCATCATGTGGGATCGGGCGCCATTCAGAACCTAAGCACGAAAGAAAGAGACCTGATGAAGACGGGATTTTATGCCCGGACAAAGGAAGAAGAGCTCACCTGCCCCAGCCTGGAATTTCTGGTCCTTCAGGATATCGAGGATATCACCGAGCGTATCCGAGCCACCGAAAAACCAGGGCTGAATCCCGTTGAGGCCGCCGCAGCCAGAGAGAAATTCATCGCCTCTTTGGAAAAAGAATCCTCTGAGCAGACAGGCCTTCGCTGTTCTGTCGTCAGCCTCTATGCCGGGGGCCTCTATCATCTCTATAAATATAAAGTCTATACAGATATCAGACTCGTGTTTGCTCCAGAGTACGCCATGGCCTTCTTCGGAGGCGACCCGGATAACTTTACTTATCCCCGGTACGACCTTGACATTTGCTTATTCCGTGTTTATGAAAACGGCAAACCCCTCCAGACGCCCGACTACCTCAAATGGTCAGCCAAAGGGGTCAAAGAGGGAGACCTTATTTTCGTTTCTGGAAACCCCGGCTCTACGGGAAGGCTCTTGACCCTATCGCAGCTCAAATTCTTAAGAGATGTTAGTTATCCATTCATTATCGGCTCCAACACAAGGCGCCGGGCTTTTCTCCAGGAATACAGCAAAAAGGGGCCCGAGGAAGCCAGAGTCGCTCTGCGGACACTTTTCGGGATCGAGAACAGCCTCAAAGCTCAGCTAGGTTATCAATCCGGACTCCTGGACAAGAAATTGATGGAGAAAAAGGCGAACGAGGAGCAAGCCTTTAGAGAAGCCCTGAAAAAAGACCCCGCTATGGAGAAGGAGTATGCCCAAGCCTGGGATGAGATCGCCGAGGCCCAGAAAAGATACGCCGCCTTTTATAAACCCTACATATATTTTGAGAGAGGGATGGGATTTAACACGACATATTTCGGAGTTGCCAGGACCCTCGTTCGTCTGGCCGCAGAAAAACAGAAACCTAATCCCGAACGCCTCCGTGAATTTAGGGATCCCAACCTGCCCTCCCTGGAAAGGAACCTCCTCTCTCCTGCTCCCATCTACAATGATTTCGAGATTTTGAAACTGACCGATTCCTTGGCCCAGCTCAAGGAAGAACTGGGCCAGACTTGGGAAGTGCGCCGGATCCTGGGAGAGGGCTCGCCTCAAGACGTGGCCAAGGAATTGGTCAGCCAAACACAGCTCCAAGACCTGGAGATCAGGAAAAAGTACATGCAGGCGAAAATCGAAGACATCTTTCAAGCAGAAGATCCGATGATTAAGCTGGCCCTTCTCATTGACCCCATCTCCAGAGGTTTGAGGACGAGATATGAAAATGAGGTGACCTCTGTTGAGACAAAAAACGGCGCCCTGATCGCCAGGGCTCTCTTCAAGCTCAAAGGAACGTCTGTCCCTCCGGATGCCACATCCACACCGCGGCTGAGCTTCGGAGTTGTCAAAGGCTACGTCGAGGAGGGAAAGAAGATACCCTTCCGGACGACTTTCAAAGGGCTTTACGAAAAATCTAGAAAATTTGGCAACAAGCCCCCCTATGAACTTCCGCCGAGCTTTATCCAAAAAAAGCAAGGCCTTAACCTCGAAGTCCCTCTTAACTTCGTGGCTACGGCGGACTCCATCGGCGGAAATTCCGGCTCTCCTGTCGTCAACAGGAAAGGGGAAGTGGTGGGCGTGCTCTTCGATGGAAACATCCAATCCCTGCCCAACAATTTCGTTTACACGGAAGAGATCGCCCGTTCTGTCATGGTCCATTGCCAGGGAATCATCGAAGCTCTGCTTAAGGTTTATGGGGCCGATTCTTTGGTCAATGAGATCCTGGGGAAAAAATGAAATAAATGAACGGGGGACGGTTCTCCCGCAGGACCGTCCTCCCCGTTAAATTGACAAGAAAGGGGGTTTCTGCTAATAAATAGAAAATGGTAAAGTGGCTTCTCTATAAAATCTTCGGCACGGAAAATGAAAGAGCGCTGAAAAAGCTCCAGCCTTTTGCCGCTGCCATCACCGAATTAGAGCCCCACATCCAAAAACTTTCGGATAACGAGCTCCGGGCCAAGACGGCCGAATTCAAGGAAAAAATAAGCCAGGGCGCCAGTCTGGATGACCTCCTCATCGAAAGCTTTGCCGTGGTCCGGGAGGTGGCCCACCGGACCGTCCGCATGCGCCATTTCGATGTCCAGCTCATCGGCGGAATCGTCCTCCACCAGGGCAAGATCTCAGAGATGAAGACGGGCGAGGGGAAAACCCTGGTCGCCACCCTCCCCGCTTACCTCAACGCCCTTCAAGGAAAGGGCGTCCACATCGTCACGGTCAACGACTACCTGGCTAAAAGAGACACAGAATGGATGGGGCCGATCTTCACTTCTCTGGGCCTTACGGTCGGCACGATCCAGCACGAAATGAACGACGCCGATCGGAAAGCGGCCTATCGCTGCGATATCACCTACGGAACCAATAACGAGTTCGGGTTCGACTACCTCCGGGACAACATGAAATTCCGCCTTTCCGACCTCGTCCAGAGAGAACATCATTACGCCATCGTCGACGAGGTGGACAGCATCCTCATCGACGAAGCCCGCACCCCGCTGATCATTTCCGGCCCGACGGATGAATCCACTTCGCTCTACTTCAAATTGGATAAGCTCGTCCGACGCTTCCATAAGGACGCGCATTTTCAGGTGGACGAAAAGACAAGGACGGTCTCCATTCTTGAAGGCGGCGTCACCGAAGCGGAAAAATTCCTGAACGTGACAAACCTCTATGACCTTGCCCATATGGAGCTCGTCCATCATATCAACCAGGCGCTCAGAGCTCACCATCTCTTCAAGCGGGATGTGGATTACATGGTCAAAGACGGCAAGGTCATCATTGTCGACGAATTCACCGGCCGCTTGATGCCGGGCCGCCGCTACAGCGACGGTCTGCACCAGGCTCTCGAAGCCAAGGAGAACGTGCGCATCGAGGAAGAATACCAGACTTTGGCCTCGATCACCTTCCAGAACTATTTCCGCATGTATGGAAAACTGGCCGGGATGACGGGAACAGCCGCCACTGAGGCCACCGAATTCCATGCCATCTATAAGTTGGATGTTGTCGAAATTCCCACCAATAAGTTCCTGATCCGTTATGAATATCCCGATGTCATTTACAGGACGGCCAAGGAAAAATGGGAGGCCGCTGTCAACGAGATCATCGAACTGAATAAACAGGGCCGCCCCATCCTTGTGGGGACAACCTCAATTGAAAAATCGGAAAACCTTAGCGCCTTACTCCGCCGGAGAAACATCAAGCACGTCGTCTTGAACGCCAAGTACCATGAGATGGAGGCCGCGATCATTGCCCAGGCCGGAAGAATCGGCGTCGTGACCATTGCCACCAACATGGCCGGGCGTGGCGTGGATATCCTTCTCGGCGGGAACCCGGAATCCCTGGTCAAAGACATCCTGCGCAAAGGGGGAATCGAGGCCGAGAAAGCGACCCAGGAACAGCGGGAGAAGGCCTTCAGCGAGGCTGCGAAGACCACCCAGGAAGAACACGAAAAGGTCGTGGGGCTGGGCGGGCTCCACATCTGCGGCACGGAAAGACACGAGGCGCGCCGGATCGACAACCAGCTCCGAGGAAGGGCCGGGCGTCAGGGAGACCCAGGTTCCTCGCGCTTCTACCTTTCGCTCGAAGATGACCTGATGCGCATCTTCGGGAGCGACAGGATTTCGGGGATGATGGCCCGGATCGGCATGAGTGATGGCGTGCCCATCGAACACCGCATGGTGACAAAGGCGATCGAAAGGGCCCAGAGACAGGTCGAGGGTCAAAATTTCACCGTCCGCAAGCACCTTCTGGAATACGACGACGTGATGAACAAGCAGCGCCAGACGATCTACACGATGCGCAAGGAGATTCTCGAAGGCAAGGACATGAGAACATATGTGCTTGAACTGATCGAGACGCTCATCGACTGGCACCTGGACAGTTATGCGAATAAGGACAAAGACCCGGAGGAATGGGATGTTGAGGCCCTAAAGAAGGCCCTCGGGTCACAGTTCGGCCTTGATGTCGAAGGGCTCAATATCGATTGGCAAACCATCGCTTATGACGCGCTGCAGGAAAAAATCGTCGGGACGCTCAAGAGTCTTTACGAGGAAAAGGAAAGGATCCTGACCCCGCCGCGAATGCGGGAGTTCGAGCGGATCATCATGCTCCAGATCATCGACACGCAATGGAAAGATCACTTGCTGGGGATGGATTACCTCAGGGAAGGCATCGGACTCCGAGGATATGGGCAAAGGGATCCTCTGGTAGAATATAAAAAAGAAAGTTACGATATGTTCCAGGCGATGATGGACCGCATCGAGGAAGAAACTATCCGCTACCTTTTCCTTATCCAGCCTATGGTCGAAGAAGAGCTTCCTCAGAGAAGGGAGCAGCCCCTCTATTATCAGCAGCCCCAAGGTTCATCCGGTCCTCGAACGAAACAGGCCAGGTCTATGATCCCCAAGGGGAGAAAAAAGCATAGAGGCCGTTAAGGAGGAATCATGTTGGACGCCAGAATAAGGGAAGGCCTGACTTTTGACGATGTCCTGATTCTTCCGGCGAAGTCAACCGTTATTCCTGCCGATGTCGACGTGACGACAAAGCTGAGCCAGCATATCGAACTCGGGATCCCCATTGTCAGCGCGGCTATGGACACCGTGACAGAATCCAAGATGGCCATCGCCATGGCCCAGCAGGGAGGCATTGGGATCATCCATCGAAACCTCCCGATAGCGGTTCAAGCCGAAGAAGTGGACAAGGTCAAACGTCATGAGAGCGGCATGGTTGTCGACCCCATCACCATCGGACCTCAAGAAAAAATATTCAAAGCGATCGAGCTGATGCACAAATATAAAATTTCGGGTCTGCCGATAACGGATGAGAACAACAGGCTCGTGGGAATCCTGACCAACCGGGACATCCGTTTTGAGACCCGGTTGAACCTGCCAGTGAAAAAGGTGATGACCAGGAAGCTGGTGACAGTCCCGCTCGGGACGACGCTTGAAGATGCGGAAAAGCTCTTCCATAAGCATAAGATCGAGAAAATCCTCATGGTCGATACAGACAATCACCTTAAAGGATTGATCACTTATAAGGATATTCTCAAGCGCATCCAGTATCCCCACGCCGCTAAAGACGGTTTCGGCCGGCTGCGGGTGGGAGGAGCTGTCGGAATCGGGGAAGACACAATGGACAGGGCCGAAGCACTGATCCAAGCCAAAGTGGATATTCTTGTCGTTGACACTGCCCATGGTCATTCCCAGAGAGTCCTCAATACGATCAAGAAATTGAGAGCCAAATACCCTAAGCGGGAGCTCATTGCCGGAAATATCGGGACGGCCGAGGCGGCCGAGGAGCTGGCTGAGCTGGGCGTGAATGCCGTCAAGGTCGGCGTTGGTCCGGGGTCTATCTGCACGACCAGAGTCGTTACCGGAGCGGGCGTGCCCCAGGTCACGGCCATCGCCGATGTCTATGCGGTGGTCAAGGGCAAAGGCATTCCCATCATCGCCGACGGCGGCATTAAATTTTCCGGCGACATTACCAAGGCCATTGCCGCCGGAGCCAGCACGGTCATGCTCGGAAACCTCCTTGCCGCAACGGACGAGTCTCCGGGAGAAACCGTGATCTATCAGGGACGCTCTTACAAGACTTATCGCGGGATGGGGTCTCTCGACGCCATGAAGGAAGGCAGCCGTGACCGCTATTTCCAGGATTCGCCGCTGAGCGAGAGCAAGCTTGTGCCCGAAGGGATCGAAGGACGCGTCCCCTACAAGGGCAGCACTTCCCACATCGTCCAGATGATGGTTGGGGGGCTCAAGGCGGGGATGGGCTATGCCGGCTGCAAAAACATCAAGGAGCTGCAAGAAAAGGCGAAGTTCATCAAAATCACCGCCGCGGGACTAACGGAAAGTCATGTCCATGATGTTGTGATCACCAAGGAAGCCCCGAATTATCACCTTGATTGAACACCGCTTTGCCTTTCTCGCTGAGCCAGGAAACCCGGGCCTCTGGGCTGATCAGAAGAGCCCTCAGGTCCCGGCTCCGCGGAAAAAAGTTGACGAAAGGCGAGTTTTCTTATAAAGATGATAGGATTACTCAAAGCGAGTAAGGAGATCCGATGAAGAGAAGAGATTTCTTTGGGAAAGGCGGCCGCGGACTGATGGGCGTTGCCTTGGCCCATCTCGGGCTTTCTTCCTGCAAGAAGAAGGAGGCGGCTCCTGCCCCTGCAAGTTCTCCTTCCACTGCCGCTCCCCTTTCGGCGCGGGGACCCGCCGGAGAGATGAGCCGCAAAGACCTGGTCAAAAAGCTGCTCCTGGAAAAGATGGGCAAAACAGAACAAGAAGCGACAGCGATGATCGTCGAATTCGAGCAGAACCTGCCGCTGGCCGAACAGATGTGCATCTGCAAGACGTGTCCGACCTATACGGCTACTGAAACGGAAGAGGCCTTCTGCCACGCGCTTGTGGGTCAGAGCAAAGTCATTACCCAAGAGAAGGGCTGCGACTGTCCCAAATGCCCTGTCCATAAGAGCGATGGCCTGAAGAACGGCTACTACTGCACACGAAAATCCGAGATCGAGCAAGAGGCAGCCAAGCTCGTCTGAGCAGTCCAGCCGTTGGCTCCAAAACGAGAATAGAGGTGTTAACCGCATGAAAAAATTCTGGCGTTGTTTCGTCTGCAACGATATCCATTACGGCGTCAAACCGCCCGAGGTTTGCCCGACCTGCCTTGTCAAGAACGCCTACGTCGAAATTTCTTCTGCTGAAGCCGAAAAAATCGGCCGAATCACAAAGACCACGATGACGCGGGAGGAGTTTCGCCGGGCTATCGAAAAATTCGCCGAGAAAAATGAATTCCAGGTCTGCCCCGACCAAGCCAAAGTGGAAACGCTCTTAGACGGGTTGATCGCTAATGAGCAGAACCAGGGGCTCAAGTATTGCCCCTGCCGGCTCGCGACCAAGGATTTTATCGAAGACCTGAAGCTCGTCTG
The DNA here is from genome assembly GCA_964580435.1 of uncultured Eubacteriales bacterium. Classification (GTDB taxonomy): domain Bacteria; phylum Acidobacteriota; class Aminicenantia; order Aminicenantales; family UBA8522; genus CAZKEW01. The sequence continues at coordinate 38,425 of CAZOKP010000006.1, read as the reverse complement.
CCCCTGCAATTTTATCAGCCATGAAACCTACAAAGGCCAAGAGGACGGAGAGTGCTGGTGCGGGCTCTTCGTCAGGAGAAAAAAATGAGCAGAGTGATCATGTTTCACGCCCGGGAATGCCCCCACTGCAAGGCCATGATCCCCCTTGTGGACAGGCTGGAGAAGGAAGAGAAAGTCAAGTTCGAGAGGCTCGAAGTCTGGCACGATGAGAAGAACGCTGAGCTGATGCGCTCCTATCGTCCTGATATCGCGCCCAAGTGCGGCGGCCAGCTTCGCACTCCGACCTTTTTCAACCCGGAATCCAAAGATGTTATTTGCGGTGAAGTCCCGTACGACAGGCTCAAGGACTGGGCTTTGAGGCAGCAGTAACTCCGCAAGCGCCATGAGAAAACCCATCCTGAGCGGGATTTTCCTTTTGGTCTTTGCGGCCTTGGCCGCTCCCCAGGAAGTGTCGTTAAAATTTACAGGAGGACGGGCCTGGATCGATGGAAACGATTACAACAGCGGCATCGCCGGCGAAAACGCATATATCAAAGACACCTGCCTGAGGATGTTGGGGGCGTATGGATCACTGAAAAGCGGCGCCACTATCCAATTCGAAATCATTAACTCATTGAATCGGCGGATGGGGATCGGGTTTGGGGGGGGATGGTATCAGGTAGCAAATATAGCAAACGAGAGCTGGGTCGTTACTCAAGCCCTGGTTTCCGGCGTTCTGTTTACTCGTCAATCCACCTCCAAAGCCAGGATATCGGTCATCCCGTTTTTCTTGAATTTTCACTACCTCGTCGGGCTGACGACGAAAACAAACCTCGATATTTACGCCGGCCCTCTTTTTCAGATTGTCCAGTTCAATTTTGAAAATCCTTCGACGACATCCGTCTTATCGACACGGCAGACGATAACGTTCACTGCCAGCCAGATCTCGCTCGGCCTGCAGGGAGGGATCGGCCTGGATTACGAGATCGCCTCCGGCGTCGCCCTGGTCGCCGAGGCGTGCTATCGGTCTGGAAAGGTCTCGAACCTCAGGGGCAACTGGGCAGACCTGGGAAGCTCGGATTCCGGCCCCATCAGCAATACCAGCTCCGACTATTATATGTGGGCCTATAATTACATCGTCCAGAGCGGGACGTATCGAATGATCGGGTTTTTTGACAAAGATGGTCCAGCCGGAGACTCCATTTCCGGAGCGAGAAAAGCCGACATCAACTTGTCGGGCTTTACGGCTCTTGCCGGGGTAAAATTCAGCTTTTAGCAGTGGACCGAGACCATTCTCCTCCGGAAATATCTTGGATGCGCTTTCTGCGGGAAATCAAAATGCTCCCGCCGCAAAAGGAGGTCACAACGTGATCGAAAAATTCGGCCCCCTCAGGGGGGAAAAGCTTCAAATCCTGGATGAAAATGGACAGGCCAGGCCGGACCTGGAGCCAAAACTCGAGGCTTCTGACCTGAGGCGAATTTACAGCCTGATGGTCACGACCCGGGCCGCGGACCTCAAAGCCCTCAAACTCCAGCGGCAGGGCCGCATGGGGACCTTCGCTCCCAGCCTCGGGCATGAGGCCTGCCAGGTTGGTTCTGCATTTGCCCTGGAGAAAAAGGACTGGGTCTTTCCCTATTTCCGCGACCTGGGAACGTATCTGACTCTGGGTTTGCCCTTGAAAAATTACTTTCTTTACTGGATGGGGAACGAAGAAGGAATGCGCATTCCCCCTGACCTGAATATCTTCACCATGTCGATTCCCGTGGGCTCTCAGCTCCCTCATGCTGTCGGATGTGCCATGGCCGCGAAGATCAAAAAGGAGGAAGCGGCCGTGCTGGCCTATTTCGGAGACGGAGCCACTTCCGAGGGCGATTTCAACGAAGCCCTGAACTTCGCCGGCGTCTTTAAAACTCCCAACGTTTTTGTTTGCTACAATAACCAATACGCTATTTCCATGCCCGTTAGGAGACAGACGGCTGCCAAGTCCATCGCTCAAAAAGCCCTCGCCTTTGGGTTCCCTGGAATCATTGTCGACGGAAATGATGTGCTGGCCATGTTTGCGGCCACGAAAGAAGCCCTGGACAAAGCGCGCGCCGGAGGAGAGCCGACGCTCATCGAGGCCTTTACCTACCGGATGGGAAATCATACTACATCGGATGACGCCTCCCGCTATCGGACAGAGGAAGAGGTCCACGAGTGGGCGAAAAAAGACCCCCTGAAAAGGTATAAGCTGTATCTTGAGAACAAGGGATTGTGGGATGAATCGTTCGAGAATCAGGTGCAGAAGGAGGCTGAGGACCTGATCAATGACGCTATTGAAAAGGCCGAAAATATGCCCTCTCCAAGCCTCGACGACCTGTTTATTTATACCTTCAAGGAGATGCCAGCTGATTTGACGGAGGAACTCGACAATCTTAAAGCGTTTGTCAAGGAGGACCAGAAATGATGCTCAATATCGTCCAGGCGCTCAATCAGGCTCTGGTTCTGGAAATGGAGAGAGATGAAAGAGTCGTTCTCTTGGGTGAAGACGTCGGGGTGGACGGAGGAGTGTTCCGGGTGACGGACGGTCTGCTCAAGAAATTCGGCGGCCAGCGGGTCATCGATACTCCCCTAGCCGAGTCCGCGATCGTAGGCAGCTCAATTGGCCTGGCTATTGCCGGACTGAGGCCGGTCGCTGAGATCCAGTTCATGGGGTTCATTTACCCAGCCGTTAACCAGATTATCTCTCATGCCGCCCGGCTGAGGAATCGCTCCCGCGGGAGATACTTTGTTCCTCTCGTCATCCGGACTCCCTATGGCGCCGGAGTGAAAGCCCTCGAACACCATTCCGAGAGCACGGAAGCCTTGTTCTGCCAGATCCCCGGCCTGAAAGTCGTTGTCCCTTCCACTCCCTATGACGCCAAGGGGCTTCTCATTTCTGCCATCCGCGACGATGATCCTGTCATTTTCCTCGAGCCCACCCGGCTCTATCGCACCGGACGGCAAGAAGTACCGGAGGAGCTCTATGAGATCCCATTAGGAAAGGCAGAGGTTGTGCGCGAGGGCGAAGGCCTGACCATCGTGGCCTGGGGAGCAATGGTCCCCGTCGCCCTCAAAGCCGCAGATATGGTGGAAAAGGACGGCATTTTTCCCGAGATTATTGATCTCATGACCTTGGCGCCTCTTGACCGCGAAACCGTCCTCCACTCTGTGAGGAAGACCGGCCGTCTTCTCATCGTGCATGAAGCGCCGAAAAACTGCGGACTGGGAGCGGAGATCGCCGCTTTGGCCGCGGAAAAAGCCATGCTGCAGCTTGAAGCTCCGATCATGCGCGTGACTTCGCCGGATATCACCGTCCCCCTGGCCAAGAGTGAAGATTTCTATTACCCAAGCCCGGAGAGGGTGGCCTGGGGAATCAAAAAAATAATGGAGTCGTAACCATGGCCAAAGAATTCAAGTTTCCTGATGTCGGTGAGGGCATCACCGAAGGAGAAATCGTCCGCTGGCTGGTCAAGGAGGGAGACTCGGTCAAAGAAGACCAGTCTCTGGCTGAGATTGAAACGGACAAAGCCATCGTGGAAATGCCTTCTCCCTACAGCGGGACGGTCCTCAGGCTTCATTTCAAGGAAAAAGAGATCGTTAAGGTGGGGCAGGTCCTTGTGACCATCGGCGAAAAGGGCGAAGCGGTTCCAGAAAAAGCCGTCGAAGAAAAAATCGAAGAGAAAGCGGCTCCGGCTCCTTCTGTCGTCGGTGTCATAACGGACAGCAAAGAGGAAATCAAGGAGATTCTGGCGACTCCCAAAGTCAGGAAGCTGGCACTCGAGCTTGGAGTCAACCTGAGAGCGGTCAGGGGAACCGGCCCACAGGGAAGAATCACCGAGGAGGATGTCAAGAGCGCGAAGGCCGCTGCTCCATCCCTGGAAGAGAAAAAGCCGGCGGTTCGCATCAGGGAGAAATTCGACTTCTACGGCGAGATCGACAGGATTCCTCTTCGCGGCGTTAGAAGAGCCACGGCCAAAAAGATGGCCGAGTCCGTCTCCAAGGCTGCCCATGTCACCCACTTCGACGAAGCCGATGCCACGGAGCTCGCGAAAATAAGGGAAAGCCTGAAAGCGCAGGCCGCCGAGAAAGACACGAAGCTCACATACCTTCCCCTTATCGTCAAGGCCGTCATGGAAGCGCTCAAGCTTCATCCCCTTCTTAACGCAACCCTCAACGATCAGGAAGAAGAGATCATCGTCAAGAAATATTACAACATCGGCATAGCCGTCGATGTGCCCGACGGGTTGATCGTTCCCGTGGTCAAGGCGGTCGACCAGAAATCCATTCTTGACATCGCCGCGGAGATTCAGCGTTTGGCCGAGGCGGCCAAGAAGCGGACCCTTGACCTCGCCGACCTCAAAGGCGGGACTTTTTCTATCACCAATGTCGGCATGATCGGCGGCGAAGCGGCCACGCCCATCATCAATTATCCGGAAGTCGCCATCCTGGCCACGATGAAGATCGCAGACCGCGTGCGGATCGAAAAAGGCGAAATCCGGGTGAAGAAGACGCTGCCTCTCTGCCTTTCCTTTGACCACCGCGTCGTAGATGGCGCAGAGGCGGCGAGATTCATGAATGACCTCATCGGATTGCTCGAGAATCCGGGTTTCTTAAAAACTCTTGCGGAAGGCTGAGAAGCCGGCTAAGGCGTCTTTGCTTTTTGAATCTTCTTGATTCTTGGGAGAAGGGCCGTCATCCGTTCGAGGTCCAAGAGCTCATCCATTTCATCCCGTGGAATGATCTTTTTCTCCTCGATGATTTCTCGCAGCGTTTTGTTCGTACCCACGGCTTCTCTGGCGATCTTTGAAGCCAGGGCGTAGCCAATCCGTGGAGAAAGCGCCGTGACAAGCCCTAGGGTTTTCTCGGCAAATTCGCGGCATCGTTCGACATTCGCCTTGATCCCTTCGATGCATTTCGTCCTGACCTGGAGCAGGGCCTGTCCCATGATCCCGATCATCAAGTTGAGGTTGAATGAGACCACGGGCATCATGACATTGAGCTCGAGCTGGCCGGCCTGTGAGGCGGCGTTGACGACGAGATCGCTCCCCATCACCTGATAGCAGACCATATTCATCATCTCGAGCATGGAAGGGTTAACCTTGCCCGGCATGATGGAGGAGCCCGGCGCAACGGCCGGAAGGAATATTTCCCCTAAACCTGTGCGGGGCCCGGAGGCGAGGAGGCGGAGGTCGTTGGCGATGCGGTTCATCTCGCCGGCGAGGTTCCGCAGAGCCGCAGAAACCTCTGTGAACGGTCTCAGGCTTTGCATAGCTTCTCTCAGGTCATCGGCCGGCCTCAATTCGAGGCCGGTCATTCGAGCAAGGTGCCTTACGACAATCTCCCTGTAACCGGGCGTCGTGTTCAGACCCGTGCCGACGGCGCTTCCCCCGATTCCCAGTTCAAGAAGCGACTCAGCGGCCTTTTCGATAAAGCAACGGCATTTTGCCAGGGCTTTCCCATAAGCCTCAAACTCCTGTCCAAGCGTCATGGGAGCAGCATCCTGGAGATGTGTTCTCCCGGATTTCACGATAGCCGCAAACTCCCTGGCCTTGGCGCAGAAGGTGTCTTCCATTTTCTCTAATTGAGGCAGCAGGTGATCGCGAAGGAGCAGTGCGCCAGCCAGACGCATCGCCGTAGGATAGATATCATTGGTGCTCTGTCCCATGTTGACATGGTCGTTGGGGTGAATGAGCCTGTATTGTCCTGGCGTCCCTCCCAAAATCTCCTCGGCGCGATTGGCAATCACCTCGTTTATATTCATGTGCAGGGATGTGCCCGCGCCCATCTGGAAGACATCAACGATGAACTGGTTAGCAAATTTTCCCGCGATGATCTCGTCGCATGCCTTGACGATGGCTTCGGTCTTCCTGCTGTCAAGCCTTCCGAGCTCTGTGTTGGCGAGGGCCGCCGCCTTCTTGACGAGAGCCAAGGCTTTAATCATGCCGGGGTGCGACCGCATCCCGCTGATGGGGAAATTTTCCGCCGCCCTCGCTGTCTGGATTCCATAATAGGCTTCGGCCGGAACAGAAAGTTCACCCAGGAAATCCCTCTCCCGCCTTACCCTTATTCGTGGTACTTTCTTTGCCATTTGTGCCCCTCACATAAAGAGCATATCCGAGTGGCCGAGGATTTGCTCTTACTTGACTTCAACGACCGTGTTGTCATCGCCGAGGAGCAATATCTTGGGCATGAAGAATTCGATTTCGTCCTCGTCGAGAACCACATAGGAGACCACAATGAGTTTATCGCCTACCCTGGCCCTATGGGCGGCGGCGCCATAAATCCCAACCTTCCCCGAGCCCCGCTCCTCCTTGATGAGATACGTCGAGAACCTTTCCCCGTTAGAGACATTGTAGACATAAACTTTCTCATAAGGAAGCATATCCGCTGCGTTCATCAAGTTCTCATCCAGAGAGAGACTGCCCTCATAATCCCTGTCCGTTTCGGTAACGCGGGCATGATGGATTTTGGCCTTAAGCATGATGCGTTTCATATCAGTTCACCTTCGTTTTTAGGATTATATTATCAATGAGTCTGGTCTTGCCTATATATACTGCCGCGGCCACAAGCACATCGCGGTCAAGGGTATCGACAGGGTCGAGCTCGCCGAGGTCGACGATTTCGACATAGTCGATCTTGGCCAGCGGCTTCCTCATAATGGTGTCCGTCATCCGGCGGATTATGACCGCCGCCTTTCGCTCGCCCGCTTTGAACAGCGATTCAGCGACTTTCAGGCTCTTGATCAAAATGAGGGCCGCTTGACGCTCTTTTTTATCAAGGTAGCTATTGCGTGAGCTGAGGGCCAGCCCGTCCCGGTCACGGACTGTGGGCAGGATCCTGATGTTCACATCCAGGTTGAGGTCTTTGACCATCTTCTGCAAGATAACGGCCTGCTGGGCGTCTTTCTGTCCGAAGCAAGCAAAGTCCGGCTGGACGATATGGAACAGCTTGAGAACCACCGTCGTGACTCCTTTGAAATGGCCGGGCCTCAAGCGGCCGCAGAGCTTATCCTGGAGGTCCACCACCTCAACGGTCGTCTTGTATCCGTCCGGGTACATCTCCCGCTCGAGCGGGAAGAAAAGATACTCGACGCCCTCCCGCTCCAGCAGCTGCGAATCCTTTTCTGGGTCCCGGGGATACTGCCTGAAGTCTTCTTTCGGGCCGAACTGGAGCGGGTTGACAAAGATACTGACCACAGTCACATCCGCGCTTTTCCGGGATTCCCTCACCAGGCTCAGGTGGCCCTCATGAAGGAATCCCATGGTCGGGACAAACCCGATGGTCAGTCCCTTTGTCTTGGTTTCGCTGACCGCGGCCCTCATCTCGGCGATCTTTTTCAGCGTGATCATCTTCGGGCCTTCCCCCTCCGGACGGTATGGTAGGAATGCATCTCGTCGGGAAAGAGGCCTTGCCGGACTTCTTCGCTATATTTCTTAACCGCCTGCATGATGGTCGTCCCCAGGTCGGCATATCTCTTGACAAACTTTGGGTTATATCCGTTGGACAGCCCGACCATATCATGGAAGACGAGAACCTGTCCGTCGCAGTGCGGGCCGGCCCCGATTCCAATGGTCGGAACATTCAGTTTCTTCGTAACGATCCTGGCCAGGTCCTCGGGGATGCATTCCAGGATCACGGCAAAAGCGCCCGCCTTTTCAACATTCTGGGCCTCATCGAGAATTCTTTTGGCTTCTGTGGAGACCGCTCCTCTGACCTTAAACTGCCCCAAGTGATGAATGGACTGCGGAGTGAGCCCGACATGCCCCATCACCGGGATCTCAGCTTCGACCATGGCCTCGATGAGCTTCAGCCTTTTTTTCGAGGCCCCTTCGATCTTGACGCCCTTGGCCCCGGCCTCTTTGAGAAATCGGGAGGCATTGGCGATAGAGTCGTCCGCCGACTGGTGAAAAGAGAAATAGGGCATATCGCCGATGACCAGAGCCCGGCGGGCGGCCCGTGTGACCGCCTTGGTATGATGGATCATCTCGTCCATGGTCACCGGAATGGTGTTGGGGTAGCCGAGCACGACCATCCCCAAGGAATCTCCAACAAGGATGAGGTCGACGCCGGCCTCATCGGCAATCTTGGCCGTTGGAAAGTCGTAGGCGGTAAGGGCCACGATCTTCTCTCGCCGGGCCTTTTTTGCCTGCAGAGAAGGGATGGTGACGGGTAAGAATTGCTTTTCTGGCATTTTTGATCCTTTCTCCCCATCTCGCCTCGAACCGCGAGATTGGGGTAAAGTCTATATTTTTTAAAGACACCTATTTCTTGCGGGAGTCCTTTTGGTCAAAACTTTGCGGAACGTAGTAAAGCGGACCTTTCTTCATCTCGCTGACCTGGTTGATGATGTCCCTGATCTCCTCCTCATGGGTCAGGTCGAGATCGTCCGCCTTGACCACAAGCAAAGGCGCGGCCTGGTAGTTGAAAAAAAAATAATCGAACGCCTCGACCAGGTCCCCCAAATATTTCTCCGAAATATTTTTTTCCGTGGCGCTCCCCTCCTTGGCAATTCGCTTGAGCAGAGTGGGAAGAGAAATCTGCAGATAGACAACGGCGTCGGGCCGTGGGACCCTCTCCGCCAGGATTCCGTAGATGCGTTCATAGACGACAAGCTCATCATCGCTGAGGGTTTGATAGGCGTAGATCTTGTCCTTCTCGAAAAGATAGTCGCAAATGACACGTTCCTCGAACAGGTCTCTCTGCGACAGCCGCAACTGCTGGTGGTAGCGGTTGACCAAAAAAACGAGTTGGGCGAGAAAAGACGCGCCTTCCTTCTCATCGTAAAAATCTTTGATATAAGGGTTCTCCGGCCTGTCCAGGACAACCTTCCCCCCGATCAACTGAGCCAGAATCTGGGTCAATTTTGTTTTTTGAGACTTCAGCACTCCCTCGATGGCTAAATGGCGGAAAGGAATATCGCCTGTTTTCATCTGCCAGTGCCAGGTCCGGCTGTCCGCCTATTTCATATCCGATAACCGCCGTTTAGTCAATGAATTACTCTTTTGTCTCCGTGGCCGGCTCGACCGGAATAATGATCCAGGCGATTAGGTAAAAAATCACCATCGGGATGAGGGCGGTCACAAGAGCGAGACCGACAAAGATCAGCCTGATCAGGGAGACATCGAGCTCAAAATACTCCGCCAGGCCGCCGCAGACCCCCGCGAGCATTTTCCGGCTTAAAGACCGATGGAGTTTCTTGGCCATGTAAACCCTCCTATTTCGTCTTCGCCTTGTCCAGAAATCGAGTCATTTCGGCGAGAAGAACATCCAAAGTCTGAACAAAAAGCTCTCCTTAAGAAAATCCTCGAAGGAGAGGAAGTTTGTTCAGGCTTTTATAGCATAGAATGAAATCCGAGTTCAAGCACCCCCGCCCAAGAAGAGATTCAAGCCTTGGAGCAAACAGGGCAGGCCGGGTTTTTTCCCACGCTGATGATCTCGAAGGAAAGGTCCTTGCCGTCATAAATCAGGAGCCGCCCAAGGAGAGGGGAGGTCATGCCCAGGATCCACTTGATGACCTCGTTGGCCTGGATGAGCCCGATGGTTCCAGGCGTTATGCCTGCAACAGGAACACGATCATGGCTGACGAGATCCGGATGCATCAGGCAAGCTAGACAGGCGGTTTGAGGAGCATGGAAGAGTCCGACATACCCCAGCCAGCCATGAACGGCCCCATAAACAAACGGAATTTTCTGTCTGAAGGACTCCTTATTGAGGATAAACCGGGATTCCAGGTTATCCAGCCCGTCCACAATGACCTGACAGCCCTCTGCGAGCTTTCCTGCATTCTGCGAATCCACGAAAACTTTGAATTTTTCCACGGCGACTGAAGGATTCAGAGCCGCAATCCGCCGGCCAGCTTCCTCAACTTTGAATAAACCGATAGAAGACTCGGAATAGAGGGTTTGCCGGTTGAGGTCGGATCGCCCAACCCTGTCTCCATCACAGATGCGGAGCCTTCCTATGCCAGCTGCGGCAAGGTAGAGAGCGGAGGCAGAGCCGAGCCCTCCCAGACCGACGATAAGCACCGTCGCCTGCTTGATTCTTTCTTGATCCCAACCAGGGATAAGTATCTGCCGGCTATAACGCTCTTTTTCCTCGTTAGAAAGCATGTCCGGCCTGTTATCCACCCGATACAGGAGGCTGAAGCGTTATGACATCCCCGTCCACTGGGACATAGTCAAGTCGCTTCACTTTTTCATCTTTAAAGGCAAAGGCTACAAACCCAGGGTTGATGCCGATTCCTGCCAGGATATCCTGCAGGCTCTGGCCTTCCTTTGTCTCCACCCGGCGGGTGTAATAATCGACATCCGGCTTAAGCTTAGACCTCAACTCACCGCCGGCCTTGAGATAGATGACCATTTCTTAATCTCCCTTTTCTCCCGCAGCTAAAAGGCCTTGGGTTTGTACTTTTCTCCCCGAACGGGCGGGATTCCCCCGGGAATTGGCCTTCCCAGGAAACCTGCCTTTTCCAGTCTCTCGGCTGCATACCCGAGTCCGAGATCTTCCAAGAGCGCCCGCGTCGGGTTCCCCTTCCCGTCCCAGCCCCGGGCGGCATAATATTCATCTAGCATCTGCTCGATCTGCTCGAAGCTGAGGCCCTTGCCCGCGCCCGGCCCGCTGGGTATCTTATCCTCCCAGGCACGAGCCGGCGGGTAATCAAAGGTGCGGCCGTTGTCGCGGTTGCGTTCGATGTAATGGCACCGATTCAGGTTCCAGATCATCTCGGATGTCCGCAACACCTCAGCGACGCTAACTCCCCAGCCGGTGATGTGGTTGAGCGATTCGACGATCTCCTCCGGCGTGATATCGAGCTCTCCCCAGAAAAGCCGGCAGATGCACCATGTATCAAAGAGAGGCCGGATGTGCTGAAGATAGACGACGATTTTCGCCCGGCCCTCGACTCTTTCTCTTCCCTCAGCCATGTCCACGGTGATTGTCCAGGAGCGGTTATGATGGGCTCCGATGTCGGCCGTCATGTAGGAAAGAAGCATACCCGGCGCCCAGCGGCCATCATAGCCGGACATTTCCTGCCCTTTGACTTGCATGGCGAACTTCTCAGAGCCGCGGCCGATCTTTGCGGCAGCCCGCTTTGAGCCCCCCGCAAACCAGTCCCCTATCCCCCGGCGATGGGCAACCATATCGAGAAAATGTTCGACGTCATCGACCGAGCCCCATTTTAGGGTATGTCCCTCGAGGTCATTTTCAGTGATCAGGCCCCGCTGGAAACACTCCATAGCAAAAGCGATGACACCCCCGCCCGACATCGAATCCATGCCTAGGTTGTCGAGAAGCCAGTTGATGTAAGCCACATGATTGATGTCCTTCATCCCGAGATTGGAGCCGCAGAGAGAGCCGGTCTCGTACTCGGGCCCTTCCAGGTGGACCTCAGGCTTGCCGGGAATCACGGCCTTGGTGTATTTGCCGCAATTCATCCAGCAACCGAAGCACGCCTTGTGGGTGATCAGGCATTTCTCAACAAGTTGATCCCCGTCGATCTTATCAATATCCTCGTAATAGGTCGTCTGAAAATTATAGGCCGGAATGCAGGCATTCGCGTTCGACCACTGGATAAAGAAAGCCGTGCCATATTTCTGCCAGGGAACCATATTGGGGTGCTTCTGGGTCCGCACGATGATCTCCGTCACCTGCTTCCTCAAGGAATCCAGGTTATGGACCTGAATTGACTTGTTGCCGCGCACGGCGATCGCCTTCAGCTTTTTGGAACCCATGACCGCACCCTGGCCGGTCCGGCCGGCCTGCCGGCCGAAGTCATGGGTGATGCAGGAAAAGAGGATCCCGTTTTCACCGGCGGGCCCGATGGTGGCGATCTCAAAATCATCGCCCAGGTCCTCCTTGAGTTTCTTTTCACAGTCGAGGGATTTCATCCCCCAGTATTTCGTTGCATCCCTCAGCTCAACGGTCTCGTTGTCCACGAAGAGGAACACGGGCTTGGGCGAGATGCCCTCGAAAATGACCATGTCATAGCCGGCAAATTTGAGGGCGGGGCCGAGGTGTCCTCCCATGTTGGAGTCTCCCGGGCCGTTGGTCAAGGGAGAGACTGAGCCGAATTCCACCTTGGAACCGGCGGGGATAAAACAGCCGCTCATGATGCCGGCGTTGAGGATAAGGACGTTTTTTGGTCCGAGGGGGTCGGCATCCCGCGGAACTTCATCATACAGAATCTTGGCCGTGATTCCGCGTCCGCCGTGCCAGCGCCGGTAAAGCGCCTCGTCAGTGGGGAGGCGCCGGATGTCGCCTGTGGCGAGGTTAATTCTCAGGGTTCTTCCGGCAAGGCCGTTCGCCATGTCAGGCCTCCTTGGCTTCCAGGGAAACGCCTTTTTCCCATTTCACGATGGCCCCGGTATTGCAGAGCTCGGTACACAGCATACAGAAATTGCATATAATAACGAAATCATGGTCCGGATGCTGGAAAACCACTCCCACGGGACAGGCGGGAACGCAGACGCCGCAATTGGTGCATTTGTCCTTGTCGACAATATAGGCCCCAGAATCTAGGCGGCTGATGGCATCCTCGGGACAGACCTCGGCGCATTTTCCGCACTGCGTGCAAACAAAAGGACGGTACTTCCCGGGGTCGGGGAATTTGGCTTCTACACGGAGGGCCGCCTTTTTCGGGTTTATTTCATGAAAATGCTCGATCGCGCAGATCTGGAGACAGAGGCGGCAGCCCGTGCATTTGTCCCTGTTGACTTTAATCCTCATGCATCGCTCCTCAACTCATCACCCGGCCCAGAGTCCAGAGAAGGATCACCCCGGCTGCGGCCGCGACGGACGACCAACGCGGATGCCTTTCCAGGGCCGGCCAGCCAAAGGAACCAATCCTGTACCCCAGGGGAACAAGAAAAGCCGACACAACGGCGGCAAAGCTGCCGTCAACAAAGATGTGCTCCAAGACTTTAGGTGCCCCCCCAGCGACCCAATACTTATACCGGATAACGTAGGTAATGATTAGGGCAAAGAGGGCAAACCCTCCGTACGCGCCCAAAACACCCGCCAGTCCCTGCCGGAAGGCGGGCCTCGACCCTTTTTTTAGCAACAGGCTCGCGGCCACGTCAAAACCAACTCCGATAAGGAATATGGCCAACAGATGGCAGAAAAACGGCGGGGCGTTGACCAACTTGAAACCCGCGGCAATCCCTGCAATAAGGGCAGAGGTACCGGGCATGTTGGCGATTCCCCTGGCCACGGCCAAGATGAAAAAAGCCCAGGCAGCAAGCCAGACAGAGGCCAAGAGCACTTGGTTGCGGAAGAGGAACTCTCCAGTCATAAGCTCGTTCATTCCCCAGAGGGAACCGAAGAACAGAATCCAGGCCCAGGTTCTAATTTTCTTCATGTTCTTTTTCTCCTTCTATAACCGTGAAGGTGATTCTTTTCGGATTACCCTTGATCCCGCGCAGAGATTTTACCAAACTCAGCATAATGTTTGCACTCACTCTTTGGACAAAGGCATTCAGCGGGATCGGAATTCCGTCCACATTCAGGAAAACGCTCGATTCCGCCTCTTCCGGCTGGCTTTCCAGAAACTCGGAAATTTCTTTAACCTGGGAATGGCGAAAAACGGGCCAATCCCCTTTTACCTGACGGTCGGCGACAACCGCTATCAACTGCCCAACCCTCGTCTTTAGTCGGTGCCGCTCGCCTTGCCTGAGGACTTCGATCTTCCGTAAACCCCTGATGGCATGCCCGCCTTCAACCAGGAGAATGTCGATATTACTGAAATGGACGCGGGCCAAGGCCTTGAAATCGGCTATTTTGCCGTCCCTTTGGAAAACGGCAGTCATATCAGAGGAGACAAGGGCCACACTGTCCGCTCCGGCATCAAAGAAGCGGCGGGAGTCTTTGCCTTTGGGGTCAAGAGAAAACCCATGGGGACAGTGCTTGAGGACCGCGACCGCGTGGCCGCGCTTCTTGAGCTCCGGGATGAGCCGGGCAAGCAGTCGGGTTTTGCCGCTGCCTGAACTCCCCACAAATGAGAATGTTTTCATAACCTAATCCTATAAAATTTGCTTTTCATTTCTCAGCTAAAAACGGATAGCGGAAGTTTTTCGGCGGATTCAAGTTTTCCTTAACGGCGCGAGCGCTGGTCCAGCGGAGAAGGTTCAGGTAGGAGCCGGCCTTGTCGTTTGTCCCAGAACCTCTTGCCCCTCCAAAAGGCTGCTGGCCGACCACCGCCCCGGTAGGCTTGTCATTGATATAAAAATTGCCCGCAGCGTGCCGCAGGACAGTAAAGGCTTCGGCGATGGCTTTGCGGTCTGTGGCAATGATAGCTCCGGTGAGAGCATATGGTGAGGACGTATCGCAGAGATGCAAAGTTTGGGTGAACTCAGCCTCGGGATAAACATAGACGGTGAGCACTGGTCCAAAGATCTCTTCCTGTATCAGCTTGTGCTTAGGATTCTTGGCCACGACGACGGTCGGCTCTATAAAATAGCCTGTGGACTTGTCGCATTTGCCGCCATAAATGATCTCGGCTTCGTTTGATTTCTTAGCATACTCGATATATTCGACGATGCTCGAAAAGGCCGCTTCATCGATGACGGCGCCCAGGAAATTCGAAAAATCGGTGATGTCGCCCATCTTGATCGTTTTGAGCTCATCAACCAGTTTCGCCCTGACAGCGGGCCAGAGGTTGTCGGGAATGTAGGCACGGCTCGCCGCCGAGCATTTCTGTCCCTGGTACTCGAAAGCGCCGCGGATCAGGGCGGTGACAACGACATCGACGTCAGACGAGGCGTGGACGAAGACGAAGTCCTTGCCGCCGGTCTCGCCGACAATCCGAGGATAGGTCTTGTACTTCATGATGTTGGCGCCGATGGTCTTCCACATGCCCTGAAAAACGCTGGTGCTGCCGGTGAAATGAACGCCGGCCAGGTCGGGCTTTTCAAGGACCGGGTCGCCGACATAACGTCCCGATCCTGGGATGAAATTGATCACTCCATCCGGCAGGCCCGCCTCTTTCCAGAGCCGGGTCAGAAAATAGGCGGAGTAAACGGACGAGGAAGCCGGCTTCCAGAGGACCGTGTTTCCCATCAGAGCCGGCGACGTGGGAAGGTTCCCAGCGATGGCGGTGAAATTGAACGGCGTAACGGCAAAGACAAACCCCTCCAGGGCGCGGTATTCCATATAATTCCAGGTCGCGGCCGAAGAATCCGGCTGCTGGGCATAGATTTGACTCATATAGTACGGATTAAATCGGTAAAAATCGATGAGTTCACAGGCGGAGTCGATTTCAGCCTGATGGGCCGTCTTCGACTGGCCGAGCATGGTGGCGGCGTTTAGGATGTAACGATACTTCGTGGCGAGAAGCTCGGCAGCCCTGAGAAAGACGGCGGCACGGTTCATCCAATCCATTTCCGACCAATCGCGCCAAGCCGCCTTGGCGGCTGCGACAGCCATTTCAACTTCCTTGGCTCCCGCCTTGTGATAGCGGGCCAAAAGGTGGCGGTGGTCGTGAGGACAACGGCAATCGCCCAAATCTCCAGTCTTAACTTCTTTCCCGCCAATAATGAGGGGAATCTCGATCTCCTGGCCGAGCATTTTGTCCAGCTGATCCTTCAGGGCTTTCCTCTCCTGTGTTCCCGGTCCATAGCTGAGGATAGGTTCGTTCACGGGCATTGGTATTTTGGCAAGGGCGTTGATCATGAATTCCTCCACGTTGAAGAGAACATATGATTTCTCCGGCTTTTGGGCGAAGCCCGACTCCCCGGTCAAGGAGGCAATTATTATACATAAATCGAGGGTTTTGGTCACCCCCAAGTTTGGCCGCGGCAGCATCCCAAAATCCGTGATGACTGAATAGGGCTTATGAGAAGGGGTTGAGCGACCATCACACGGAGATCAGCCTGAGAGCCCGTCTTGCGAGGGTAGCCCCAAGCCTCCTTATAATTGTCTATGAGTAGGGCGAGGGGTGTGGGCGGAGAAGGCCGTCCGGAAGCGGAGCGGGCACGGTTTCTCGACCGAAGGGAGAGAAGAGCGGAGCTGAGGACCCGAGCGAATTTGCCTCGCCGGGAGCAAATTCGCGTGCCTTCGAGTCCACACCCGCGAGCCCATTCAGGCCGCCGATCGGAGCGGGGAGCCGAGCCCTTCTCATAACTCTTTTATCATGAAATTTGGGATGCTTCGAGCGCCTTCTCCGGACTTGAATATTTCGGATACTATGGTAATATAATGAATCTCCGAGTCTGAGGCGCTAAAGCCTAATCAAGCCATGCCCTCCGACCGATAGGGAAAAACGGGAAACGGCTTTTCCTTCCGTGTTTGAAAAGGAGAATTCAATGCCGCTTTCTATCTCCCCCCGATTCAAAATTCTGATCCCGGCCCTGCTTGTCTTGGGATTTTGCCTGAGTCCTATCCAGAGCTTCAGCCAAGACCAGGCCGCCGAAAAAATGAAGAAGGAGCAGGAGAAGGCCGTCAGGATCACAGAGGAAATCCTGGTCGTCGGGAAGACGCCGCGAGATGTCCGCCTGGCCACCGTAACCTCCATCGATTTCCAGACAATCCAACTGATGAAACCACGGGACCTGTCCGAGGTCATCAAATACGCTCCAGGTGCCATGGTCACTATCGGCAACAAAGACGAATATACCTTGAAGCTCCGCGGGATCGATTCGAAACGGATCGCCCTGCTCGTGGACGGCGTTCCGGTCGTTGAGCCATATTACGGATCTTTCGATTTGAAGACCATCTCGGCGGGCGGAATACAATCCATACAGATTACAGCAGGCCCTTCGTCGGTCCTCTACGGCCCGAACACCCTTGGCGGGATCGTCAATGTCCTCACCCGACGCCCAGCTCCCGAGCCGGCCGTCTCTCTCAATCTTTCCCAGGGCAACATGAATACCCAGAGCGCCGGCGCCGACACTATGTTTCAGTGGAACAAAATCGGGGCCGTGGCCTCCGTGCTTTACCAGGACTCCGATGGATATAAGTACACCGACTCAAGCGGTGTCAAGCAGGACCGCTCCAACAGCGACTACCAGCGGTTCAACCTGACCGGAAAGCTCATCTACAATCCCTCGAGCCGTAGCGAGGTCATGGTCGACGCCGGATATTACCACTCAGCCTACGGCACCCCGCCCGACCTATTCGGCCGGCCCCGTTATTGGCGGTTTCCAAAATGGGATCGCACCTCCATCAACGCAGGAGGGTACACGTCTGTCGGCGAGAAGTCCCTGCTCCGCTTCCGCGGATTCTATGTGAACTACTATAACACGCTGGACCAGTTCACCAACAGCTCGATGACAACCCGCCAATTCGAGAGCACGTTTGATAACTCCGTCTACGGCTTCTTTGGGCTCGGCGACTTTACCCTGACCGACTGGAACTCGTTGAAGGTCAGCCTTTACTGTCAGGGCGATAAGGCCCGCCAGCAGGATGACGTTGGACTTCCCTGGCTCGAATACAAGCAGAACACTTACTCAGTGGGAGTGGAGGATCACTTCTTTCTTCGCGACAAATGGACCCTCATCGCCGGCGTCAGCGTCGACACCTTGGATAAATATGTCGGCAGCACGACGACCAAGGCCAATCCCCTCGTGGGAGTCAAATATTCGCCGAGCGAGGCACTGGACATTCACGTCTCTTTCGGCGGGAAATCCAAGTTCCCGTCCATGAGGTCTATGTATTCATCCTCCAACGGAAATCCAAACCTCGAGAGCGAGTACGGACGCAGCTATGAGCTTTCGGCGACTTATAAAAAGGGATTTTTTTTAACAGGGTCAGTTTTTTTTAACAGTCTGCGGAATTATATCGACACCGTCAGGCTCCCTGACGGCACACGCCGGTTCTTCAACATCGGCCAGGCCCGGATCAACGGCGCTGAAGTCCAGGCTCAAGGAACCTGGAAGTGGCTGGGGACGACGCTCGACGCGACGGTCAATTACACCTTCCTTGACCACAAAAACGAAAGCGCCGACCGACCACTCGACGCCCTCCCCAAACACAACCTGAATTTCGACCTGTCCATGATGCCCCTTAAAGGCCTCCGGTTCAGCCTGTTCGGCCTTCTGGCATCAGATTCGTGGTGGTACGATAGCACCACTTTAACACTTTTGACGATCCCGCATTACTTCACCCTTGACGCCATCCTGTCGTATGCGTTTCCGCACTTTGAGCCTTTCATCCGCATCACCAACATCTTCAATGAATACTACTACACAGAACCCGGCTTTCCGTGGAGGGGGAGATTCCTAGAGGTGGGATTCAGAGCGAATATCTTCGGAAAATACTGAGTCCTGGGGCCGTCAGAGCCCCAACTCTCCGGCGATCCCCTGCATGGCTTTCAAGCAGATAGAGATAAACTCATCCAGGCCCAGGCCAATGTTACGGCATTCCTCGATCTCTTCTCTTCTGGCGCCCTTAGCAAAGCTCTTTTCCTTATAGCGTCTTTTGATGAACTCCAAGTCAACATCCGCGAGCTTTCGCGTCGGATGCATCAGCGTGGCGGCTATGATCAAACCAGTCAGCGGGTCTATGGAAAAAATAGCCCAGTCCATCTCGCTCTCGCAGGGGACTTTGGCCGCATGCGCCTGGACAGCATGGATGACGGCTGCGTCGACGCCAAGCTCCCGCAAAATCTTAACCGTCTCAGTCGTATGGAGTTCCGGGCTTTTCTCGGTCAATTCGTAATCCAGGTCGTGGAGAATTCCTGCCAACCCCCATTGCTCCGCATCTTGGCCGAGCCTCCCCGCTACACCTTTCATGCAGGCTTCAACGGCCAGGCTATGTTTAACCAGGTTCTTATTTTTAAGATGCTTTCTGACGAGCTCCTGGGCTTCCTCTCTCTTCATTGTTCCCCTCCTTTCTTGTGATTCAGTCCTAATGACTTATTTTTCTTTTTTGGCGACGACATTGTAGGAAAGCTCGACCTCCCTAGTCTGTTTTTTATCGCTCACCTTAACTCTGATCGTATAGTCCCCGTCCTTTTCAGGGTACCAGACCCAGGAGTTCTTCTCCGACTCTTGCTGGACGATGGCCTTAACCTCTCCGTCGCGGAGAGAGAACTCGTACTTGGGAAGATAGAACCCGACCGGAGAAGCCGTAAAAGTGATTTCCGTTCCGACCGGCTGGGGAGAGCGCAAAGACGGCATCAATTTGACACTGACCTCTTTGCCGAGATAGAGCACGGTGCCTTTTTTTTCAATGTCGTCATAAAGATTGATGAGGACATAAGGAGCATCCCAGAGAGGATTTGATTTCATCCCGAGCTTCGCGTCGTACTTTCCTATTTCTTTGCCGGTCTTCCTGTCCAGGCCGAAAAGGACGGACGAAAAGGACGTGACCAGGATCTTATCTGCGGCCAATTCAAGGTCATAAATACTCCGCGAGGGGACGATCCACCACCAGAGAATATCTCCTCCACGTTTGTTCAGACAGTAAAGGACGCTGTTGGAGGCGAAGAAAAACACTCTGGCCTCGTCTGCATGCGGCGGCAGAAGGACATTCCCTCCCGTCTTGATTCTCCATTTTCTTTTCTTTTTGATCAGGTCAAAACACTGAAAGGTGAAATCTTCCGCCCCAAAGTACAGCCGGTCTCCATCCAAAAGCGGAGTGACTCGAAGGGGACTGCCAATATCAACCATGTTTTCAATATCCTGCCTTCGGTTAAGGAAATAGAGCCTGCCGTCGGTGCACCCAACGATGATCTTGTTTCTCCAGAAGATGGCACCTGTCTCGAACGCTCCTCTCGCTTTGAGCTGCCAGAGGCTTTCTCCCGAAGACTGGCTAATGGCCAGAAATGACTTTTCCTGGGTTCCGACATAGACATTCTCTTGGTCCCAGGAAGGCGGCGATGAGATCGTCTCTTTAAGCGTCTTCTTCCAGCGGAGTGTCCCATTCTTATCGAGACAATAGATAACGTTCGCCTGGTCCCAGATAAAGATGGCATCCGGACTCACCGAAGGCGGACAGCCGAACGGGGAATCTGCGGTGAACGTCCACTTGATGTTGGGCGCCGAAGGATCGAGGCAATAAAGCAGGCCTTTATCGGTCGAGAAATAGAGTTCTCCATCGGACCTCTCGATGGACCGGAGTATCTTCCCTTCGTAGGAAATCTTTTGCGCTTCCGCCAAAGGGAAAACCACTCCGCCGGGATAAGGAGCAATCTTCCCCCTGAAAAGAGAGCACGAGAGGCTGAGGGGAACCAACAGGAACAAAAGATATCTTCTCATTCCACCTCATCCCGGGGCCTAATCATATCACTTTTACTTCGCCTCTCTCAATCTTTACATGGGCTGGGCAAGCTGATATTATGCGGGAGAGAAGGCCCCATGGTCAATTACATCCTGCTCTACAAGATCAGAAAAAAAGTGAAAAAAATTCTCAAGGATAAAATCTCCGACGGAGAGCTGGCCACGACCAAGACGTCGTGTCTGGGCTGTCTCGCCGACGACATCAGCTGGGCGGTCTATTATCTGTTGAAAGAAAAAGAAAGGGAAGAGTGAAGCCTTAACGGGTTTCTTCTGCCTTTATTTTGTTTTTTACCTCCTGCCACCAGTCCATTCTCTTCTTGATCTCTCTCTCTAAACCCATATTTCCCGGCGTATAATATTTGCGGCCCTTGAGTTTCTCCGGCAAAGTTTCCATCGTAGTCGTGGAAAAGGCAAAATCGTGGGCATAGACATAATTCTGACCGTAGCCTATCTCTTTCATCAGCCGCGTGACAGGGTTCCTCAGATGCAGCGGAACCGGCTCATGCGGACTGGCCTCGACATCCTTGGTCGCCTGGGAGAAGGCCGCATAGGCCCGGTTGCTTTTCGGGGCGGAGGCAAGATAAATAACGGCCTCGGCCAGGGCTAACTCTCCTTCAGGTGTGCCAAGAAAATCGTAGGCTTCTTTGGCCCGGAGAGCAATGGAAAGGGCTTGAGGGTCGGCCAGTCCGATATCCTCGGAGGCGAACCTCACCAATCGCCGGGCGATATAGAGGGGATCTTCGCCTGAAGATATCATCCTCGCCAGCCAGTACAAGGAAGCGTCCACATCGCTGTTCCGCAGGCTCTTATGAAGCGCCGAGATCAGGTTAAAATGTTCCTCGCCGCTTTTGTCATAGAGGAGGGTCCTCTTTTGAAGGGCTTCCTGAACCTCTTGCGGGCCGATCCTCCCTTCATGGGCTAGACTGGCCGCGATCTCCAGGGTGTTGAGGGCTCGCCGGGCATCGCCGTTGGCATAATCAACGATTAGCTTGCGTCCCTGATCGTCGAGCTGGAGATTCAACTTCCCCAGCCCATGCTGATCATCTTGGAGAGCATCTTGGATGACGCGGAATAACGCCTCCTCTGTTAGAGGATTGAGGACAAGCACCTTGGTCCTGGAAAGCAGCGGGGCAATGATCTCAAATGAGGGGTTCTCTGTGGTCGACCCGAAAAGGATGATGTCTCCCCGCTCTACATACGGCAGGAACGCCCCTTGCTGGGCCTTGTTGAAACGATGGATCTCGTCAATGAAGATGATGCTCGGCTTCCCGTACATTTTTTTGTGACTCTCGGCTTTGGCCATGACATCTTTAACTTCTTTTATCCCGGACAGAACCGCCGAGAAAAAAAGGCAGGGAAAATCAAAATACCCGGCCAGCATCATGGCCAGGGTGGTCTTTCCCGAGCCGGGAGGCCCCCAGAAAATGAGTGAGACCAGGTGGCCGGACTCGATAAGCTCCGAAAGGATCTTCCCCGGTCCAAGCAAATGTTCCTGGCCGTAAAATTGGCCGAAGGTTTGAGGCCGCATCCTCTCGGCAAGCGGAGTGAGCGTATGATTCTTTCCCATGGGCGCGCTTGTGTTGATTATAGCAGATATCCCCCTTGAGTTTAAGATACAATCCCGAACTCGAAGCATCTCTTTTTCTGTGATGATTTGATAGCGGCTTTGAAAAGGGCTCGGCTCCCCGCTCCGATCGGCGGCCTGAATGGGCTCAGAGTGTGGGCTCGAAGGCACGCGAATTTGCTCCCGGCGAGGCGTGGGTCCTGTCACGGTGCGTCCCCGTCCGTCCCCGGTAAAGACCCGCCGTCGCGCGACCGGCTAGCGAGTTGATTCCCGACCTTTAAGGATTTTGCTGAACAGGCTCCTGCCCCACGTGAACAAGGCGCCATAAAAAATGAGCAGGATGAAGGGCTCCACCGGGACCCTGAACCGGAGGTTGTTGACCCCGTTATTTGTCAGAAGAACGGAGACAAGAAAGTTATAATGGACCACTCCCTCCAGGAGCCAGAGCAGGTGAAAACCGTCCTTCCTTTTCCGGATCGTTAGGATGAACGCTGCGGGCACGACCAGGATAATGACGACCAAGGGAAAGACGTTTTTAAAGATGGCCGTATGCAGGGTGAAAAACATTCTAAAGAATCCGGCCAGCAACTTGATCCGGGGAAAAAGCCCTTTATCATGGGGAAGCGTCCAGTACCAGGAGTAATCGTAATAGTCCGAGGCTGCCCTGGGAACGTGCTTCAAGTATTCCCCGAAGTTTTCCTTGATGAGCTTGACATTGATCTTCATAAGAATGCTGGCGACCTTCGCGTCCGGCAGGTTCAGCTCCGTCGAAAGCCTGTGGCCAAAATTGTAGGGCATGCCCTTCTCTTCGAGGAAGATCCGGGCGTATTGATCCAGTTCCGGGTCGCTTCCCATTTTGTATTTCTG
Organism: uncultured Eubacteriales bacterium; assembly: GCA_964580435.1. Classification (GTDB taxonomy): domain Bacteria; phylum Acidobacteriota; class Aminicenantia; order Aminicenantales; family UBA8522; genus CAZKEW01. The sequence continues at coordinate 15,783 of CAZOKP010000006.1, read as the reverse complement.
ATAAAAATGGGTCGTATAATAGCCTAATTGATAGGGCAAAATAAGAGAAACGCCAAAGTAGTCATACTTGAGCTTGTTTCTCAAGGACCAGGACCCGATCCCGACGAGGTTGATCAGCAAAAAAACCGCCAGCGATTTACCGTATCTCTTGAGGTAGCCGCCTTTGAGGATCTGCCGGAAGTGGACGAGCCCGGTCAGCCCCAGCAGCAGGGCAAAAAGGAAAAGATAGGTCGGCCGGGTCAAGAGAAGCAAAACAGAAAAAAGGCCGGCCAGATAAGCTGCCGCACGCTTTCCTTCGAAGATGTCGCGGTAAAAAAGAAGCGTCAAAGCGAGAAGAGTAAAGGTCAGGGTTTCCGTCAGGAGAAGGAACTCAAACCCGATAACGAAATAATCAAGGTTGAAAATCAAACCCATGAACAGGCCGAACCCTCTGCTCCGCGTGAGGATTCTGGAGAAGGCATAGATGAGATAGGTGTTGACCATCCCGAGGAGGAACATCTGGAAAAAGACGATCAAACGCAGGTATCGGGGCGTGACCGACAAAAGGTCATTGAAAAACTGGATAATTTCAATAAAAAAAGGATACCCCGGCGTCCGCACAGGCTGCAGGTCCCGCAGAACAAGATAAGTGACGGAATCCGTGTTGATTAGAGGAATGATATTCTGGAAAATAAAAATGCGGATGACCAGGGCCACAAAAAGCAACCCCATGAGGCCGGCGTGCCTGCCAAGGAAATCGAGAATCTTAGGCCGCGCCATTGTATCTTTTCAGAGCCCTCCAGGTTCCGTCCCTATGAAACAGGATCCCGCTTTGTTTTCCGGTATTCTTTGAGGCGAAAAAGCCGAGAACGACCGGAGGCCGGATGGAGCTCTGGCTTTCGCGCCGTTGATAAGAGACAATCCTCCCTTTTTGAATCTCGAAAGCGAATCCCGGCAAGTTCGTCTCGACACCGTCCTCATACCGAATCTCTTTGACCTCCTTCCATGTCTCCTCCGGCGAAGGGATAAGAACATAGATCCTGTACCGGTCCTGGAGGAATTCGATTTTATATCTCAGGCGCCGATGGAGAGAAAGTTCCTGATACTCAAAAATCCTCATGCAGACGAGACGGACGTTCTTGTTCAGAAAATAGTTTTCCCGGCGCAGTAAGTAAAGCCCCCCCGTGACCACAAGAAGGAAGACCAGACAGGCGATCCAGACTTTTCTCACGAATATCTTTGTGAACCGGCTCATTATAATGATATTAAGCCGCCGGAGTCAATGAACGCTCCGCCTTGACGAGCTACTCAAGACATGATATTGTGAGGAAAGATTTTTGAGGCATAGAGAGGCGAATTGCGCGGGCGAGGCCGATGAAAACGGAAAAATCTCAGGAGAAACTCTTCTACAGGCTCGACGAAGTCAGCCGTATTGCCCAGATCGAGCCCAAGGTCATTGAGAGATGGGAAAAGGAATTCCCGTTCCTCCATGCCGGCCAGGCCGGGGGCGGGCAGAAGATTTTTCGTCAGAAGGACGTGGATGTCATCATCCGCCTGAAAGAGCTCCTGCTCAAAGACGGGCTGACCCTGGCGGGGGCCAAAAGAAAGATCGAGGAAGAATTTGGAGGAAAGCGCGCTGAGCCGGTACATCCGGACCATCTGAAGAAGGTCCTTTACGAGGTTCGGGAGCAGCTCCAGACGATCGCCAGTTCGCTGGAAAAAAGGTCGAAAAAATTATAAAAGTGATCCTCAGATCTGCTATAATGTTGCATTCTTGATTCGGGACGTGGCGCAGCTTGGTAGCGCACACGCTTGGGGTGCGTGGGGTCGGCGGTTCAAATCCGCCCGTCCCGACCATTTTATTCTTCCCCACTGAGATCGCCGAGAGCGGTCCCATTTTAAGGAGAAAAATATGAGCCCGGTCAAAAAGCAAAAAGCTACGGAAGACCTTAAAGGGCAGTCTCTTAACGTCCTCGACCTGGTGGGATATCAGGCCGGCTCTATCGTCAGCCGTGAGATCATCAGCCAGAAGACGGGGACTGTCACTCTGTTTGCCTTCGATGAAGGTCAGCAACTCAGCGAACATACGGCCCCATTTGACGCGCTGGTTTTATGCGCCGACGGCGAGGCCGAGGTCATCATCTCAGGGCAGCCCCACCGCGTTCAGAAAGAGGAAATGATCATCATGCCGGCCAACCGGCCCCATGCCCTCAAGGCTCAGAAAAAGTTCAAGATGATCCTGGTCATGATCCGCTCTTGACGGCAGCGATGAAGCCTTTAATCCTCCTCACCAATGATGACGGATATTTCTCTGAAGGCCTCCAGGCACTCGCGCGTCCTCTCAAGAAGCTGGCCGATATATTTATCGTCGCTCCGGACAGAGAAAAAAGCGCCACGTCCCTTTCCTTGACCCTGCGGCGGCCTCTTCGAGTCCAAAGGATGAAAAGAAATATTTTTGCCGTTGACGGCACTCCGGCCGACTGCATCTATCTGGCCATCAAAAAACTGCTGCCGCGGAATCCCAGCCTGATTGTCTCCGGCTTGAACCACGGCCCCAACCTCGGCCAGCAGGACATCTCTTATTCCGGAACCGTGGCCGCGGCCCTCCAAGGCACCTTTCTTCAGATTCCTTCCATAGCCGCTTCTGTTCTGCCCGGAAAAGGGGGGGCGTTTGAATTCGATCTTGCCGCCGGACTTATCTCGAGGGCGGCCAAACGCCTTCTCCAAAAGAAGCTGCCTCCCGGATTGACCCTGAACATCAACATTCCTCCCCCGCCCATCAGGGGCATTCGGCTCACCAAGCTGGGGGAAAAGCGCTACGCTCCTGAAATCATCGAAAAAAAAGACCCCCGCCAAGATGCCTATTATTGGATCGGGCCGGGAAAACCAAAGCCGTTGGGGGATGAGGCAACCGATGTCAGGACTGTCGAGCTCGGTTATATCTCCGTCACTCCGCTCCACACCGATTTGACGGACTACCGGGCCCTGGCTCTCCCCGCCTTAAAGAAACTTTTTCATGATTTGGCCTGACGGGCCTCCCGCCGGTGGCGGAAGAATTCAACCGCGGCGGGAATCGTGGAAATGATAATGATAGCGATAATCACCATACCGAAATTGTTTTTGACAAAGGGGATGTTCCCAAAAAAATAGCCGCCGAAAACGAAAACCGCAACCCAGCCGACTCCGCCAATCACGTTGTAGCTGATGAATTTCCAGTACGTCATGCTTCCGATTCCAGCAACAAAGGGAGCAAAACTCCGGATGATGGGGACAAAGCGGGCGATAATGATCGTCTCAGCTCCGTATTTTTCATAAAAACGGTGCGTCCGCTCAAGATATTCTCTCTTAAAAAACCGGGATTTTTCCTTGGTGAAAACTTTGGGCCCGATAAAATGACCAACCCAATAATTGATCGTATCACCAAGGACGGCGGCTGCACTGAGGAGGAGGAAGAGCCACCAGATATTCAGGGCTTTGAGCGCGGCGAACGTACCCGCGGCAAAAAGAAGCGAATCGCCGGGAAGAAACGGCATAACCACAAACCCGGTCTCCACAAAGATGACCGCAAAAAGGATCACATATGTCCAGAGGCCATAGTCCTGGATCAACTTGCTCAGGTATTTGTCGAGATGCACGATGATGTCAATAACCCGCGAAATGAACTCCATGGATGTTCCTCAGAACAACCATCATTAATATACTCTCTCTGCTGTGTCAAGGAGTTATGATCGGGATCAGGTCCGGACAAACTTCGAGATGCCGTGAGGCGGAAGTTTCTGTTAGAATAAAAGAGAGGAAGAATACGGGAACTTAGGAATGATACCGACGCAGAAGATAAAAAGAATTGATTCCGCCCTGGCGAAGCTGGCCGAGCACGAAATCTCTTGCCGCCTCTGCCCGCGGGAATGCGCCGTCAACCGCGCCCGAGGGGAAAAAGGATTTTGCCAAAGCGGTAACGAAGCCACCGTCTCGCATACCCTGCTTCATTACGGCGAGGAGCCGGTTCTCAGCGGGTACCGGGACTGCGCCGCGGACGAGGGAGGAGAGATGCAGCGGCGTGCCGGGTCGGGCACGATTTTCTTTACTGGCTGTAATCTCAAGTGTTCCTTCTGCCAGAACTACCAGCTGAGCTGGCTCAACCAGGGCAAGAGGGTTAGCGACGAGGAACTGGCCCGAATGATGCTCGAGCTCGAACGCAGGGGCGCTCTCAATATCAACCTCGTCTCCCCTTCTCACCTTCTCCTGCCTATCCTTAGGGCCCTCCGGATAGCATACGCTCGGGGCCTCAGCCTGCCGCTCGTCTATAACGCCAACGGTTATGAAAAAGTCGACATCATCATGAACCTGGACGAGATCATCGATATCTATCTGCCGGACCTTAAATATTTCTCTGCCGAAGTCTCCGGAAAATTCTCCGAATCGTCCGATTATTTCGAGCACGCCAGCCTGGCTATAAAAGAGATGTCTCTGCAAAGGCCCGTGCTCGTTCTCGATAGAATGGGAATCGCCAAGGAGGGTCTCATCATCAGGCATCTTGTTCTGCCAGGACAGATACCAGATTCCTTTGCCGTCTTAGAATGGCTGGCCGCAGAGCTGTCGACACATACATGTATCAGCCTGATGAGCCAATTCCATCCCTGTTATAGAGCCCCCGAAGAGCTCCGAAGGCCGCTCCATCCAGAAGAATATCAGGCCGTACTCACCAAGGCCCAAGAACTGCAGTTTGAAAACATGTTCGTCCAGCCCGAGGCCTTTGGGTCCAAAAACCATCTGCTGCCGGATTTCAGCCTTGTCGCGCCTTTTAGCTGGGGTAGAAAACGGGAAGGGCCTTAATTTCCCGCCGTTTGAGGACTATAGAACGTAGGCTTCGGAAGCCTATACTCTTGAAACCCCAGGGCCAGAGCGATTTCCCGCAGTTTTGTCTGGATGGCGCCGACGTTCTCCGGCCCCATCCTGAGAAGATGCTTCTGCGCTTCGCTCAGGTCCTCCAGTTTAGGATCGGCCATAACGTAGCTAACGACGGTCCGCTCCAAGAGCACGTCGCCTTCCAGAACGGGCGTTTTTAGAAGCTCAACGATCGCTTTGAAAAAGGTTTCTTGAAAATCCTGGTCGGGATATCCCAGGTCTCTGTAGGCCTCCTGAAACAAAGGCTTCAAGGAGCGGAAAACATAGACGCATTGCTTGCTGTCCAGAGAAATAATAACATCCACGACGGGATTATAGCGGCTGTATCCATCCGGGTCGGCATAATAAAGATTCCCCTTCTTGATAATCTTGAAATCTCCCGCCGGAATGAAAAAATCGATATGAGGCCGGGGGCTGAGGCCATTGGCGAGATTATCTACGGAGGCGACGAAGCGCCTGATCAGCTGGTCGCTCCTCAGCCAGACAGGAATACTTGGGTGAGAGGAGATCTCCTTGGCTAATTGGCGCACCAGGTCATCGCTTTTGTCGAGCTCCACCGGGGGCAATTGCGCTGCCGCTGCCTGCTCCGAAGGGGGGACGGCTTTTTCTGCGACGGAGGCAGGCTGGGGCTCGGGCATCTTAGCGGCCTTTTCACCCTTTTTGTTGTAGAACAAGAAATAATAAAGCGCGGCGCCGATGGCCAGGACAAGGCAGGCGCGGCCGATCATTTTAATGATTTTCTTGCCTTGTTTGTCTTCCTTTTCTTCTTCCGGTTCCTCAATTTCTTCTGTGTCTCTGACTTCCCCTAACTCTTTTTTTTCTTCATCCATCGTCCACGTCTCCTTCGGGTCTTTTAATCTTCCACCTTTCTGATACTAATGTTGCCGTGAAGAGCAGTCAGCACAAGAGAGGCTTTCCCTTCTCCTAACTTTGCGGAAACCGTCTTTGCGGGCAAAGCCTGGTTAAGGTCAAAATCGCTCGAGATGTTGCCATTCGGCGCATTGGCCTCGACCTGCGCCATCACTCCTGGTTCGAGATAGAGCGATATGTCGCCCTGCTCGCTTTTGATTTGCACGTAGTCCTCTGGCCTGACGTCCAGGACCTCGACCTCAACGGAGCCGCTTCCCAAAGCGATTTCCACGAAGCCTGAAAAATTCTTTATCGTGATATTCCCTTCCTTCTGGCCGATTTGGACGCCGCCGAAAACGTCGCTGATTTGAATATCGCCTTGGCCGTTGCGGATGTTTTCGAGCTTAATGGACCGCGGTACGCTCAGGTCATAATGAACAAACCGAAATTCATCCTCTTTGCCGGAGGAGACGGTCTTGATCGTGATCCCATCCTTGGAGGCTTGAAGGTCAATTTTCGGCTCGAGTGCGTGCGAGCCATAAAAATAAATCTTCGGAGACAGAGGGGGGTTTCTCTTTTCCACGGCCATAAGCTCGACTTTCTCCTCGTCCCAGCCCCGTATCGAGATATTCCCGTTAGTATTTTCGAGGGAGAGCGTCCCGCCGGACTTCAAGGCCAATGTTTTTTGATAGGCATTTCTGGGGAACCAAGCGCCCCGAGGATTCTGGTCATCCACCACGGCCACAACGCAGGAAGTAGAGAGCACCGTCGCCAAGAGAAGAAAATGGAAGGCCCGCGGACAGATCGATTTTTTCAATTGTTTCCATCTCATTTTAAACCCAATGCCCATTTAATTCAATCTCCCATCGCGGCGAGATTCTTGTCGAATTCAGCCCTTTTTTCTGCTAGCTCGGCCGTCCAAGTCTCGAGCTGGTCATAGAGAATATCGATATCTTCCTTTAACCGGTGCATGGCTTTAGAGATCTCGATAATCTCCTGGCCATTTTTCGCGCGGCCGGGCTCTATGATGGCTTGGTTCATTTGCTCGAGCTCGCTCTCTTTGACTTCAATCGCTGCTTCGACCGCGCTGATCTTCGCTTCCAGGGGTTTGAGTACCTTGGCCCGCTCTCCAAGGATGGCGGACCTGAGTTTGCGCATGTCCTTCCTGTTCGGCTTCTCCATGTCTCCCTTATCCTGTGCTTGCCCCGCTTCCCGCGGAAGTGCTTCCTCGTCCTGCCAGCCCACTTTATCCAGAAATCTCTGATAATCCATTTCCTGGACCGAGATCCGTCCGCCCTGGAAGACAATAAGACGCTCAGCTAGGGCATGGAGGAACATTTCGTTGTGGGTGACGATGATCACAGCCCCCTCAAAGGAATCGATCGCCGCCAGCAGGGCGTCACTCGATTCCATGTCCAGATGGTTGGTCGGCTCATCGAGGAGAAGGAGGTTCAGGGGCGCGGCGATGAGCTTGCCGAGAACAACCCGGCTCTTTTCCCCGCCGGAAAGAATGGAGATTTTTTTCATGGCCTCATCCCCCTCGAACATCACCGCCCCGCAGATCAGGCGAGCGCGCTTCGGGTCGCCTTCGGGATCGGCAGAGGCGATCTCCTCGAGCACCGTGTTGGCGTCGCTGAGCCCGGCGACGTTCGACTGTTCGAAATAGCCGGGAGCTATGGCCTGGGGGCTGCTGACTTCCCCTTCCTGCGGTTTGAGAACGCCAGCCATCAATTTAAGGAGTGTCGTCTTCCCTTTGCCGTTCTTCCCGATGACACAGACTCTGTCCCGGGCGCCAATGCTGATCGTGAGATCCTCAATCAAGGGTTTTTCCGCATCATAGGAGAAGGAAAGGTCCCGCACGTTCATCACATATTTGCCGTGGAAGCGTTTCTCTTTGAATGAAAAATCCAGGGTCGGGATCTTTTCGAGCTTCTCCCGCTTTTCCATCTTGGACAGCGTCTTGATCCGCGATTGGACCAGCCCGACGAGCCGGGCCTTGGCTCTGAACTGGCTGATGAACAGCTCGATCTCTTTCCGCTTCCGTTCGTCGTTGAGACGAGTTTTTTCGTAGGTCTCCTCGTCTTGGGCGATCTGGGCATAGTATTTTCCTGTATCGCCCGTAATTTTCCTTGTTCTTTTCCTGTGGATCCCCAGGATGTGAGTGACCACGGCGTCCATGAAACTCCGGTCATGGGTGATGAGCATAAACTCGCCGGGCCACCGGAGCAGGAAGCGCGAGAGCCAGCGGATGGAGGTGATGTCGAGATAGTTATTTGGCTCGTCCAGGAGGAGCATATCGAAATCCGCGAGAAGGACCTTGGCCAGGTTGAGTCTCACCTGAAAACCGCTCGACAGTGCGGCCGGAGGACGGGCAAAATCCTGTCTGTCAAACCCGAGGCCGGCCAGGACCTTCTCCACTTTCCATATCCTCTCCGCTTCCGAAGCCGGGAGTCCTCTGGAGGCCTCCTCGAGAATCGTTGGCTTGACAAACCGGGGTTCTTGCTCGACATACCCGATCCGGTAATTCTTGGGGAAATAGACCTGGCCTGAATCGGGCGATTCCATCCCGGCGATGAGGCGAAAAAGAGTTGTTTTGCCGTGTCCGTTTCTTCCGACAAGCCCGACCCTTTCTTTCCGGTTGATTTTAAAGCTTATATCATCAAACAGGAGTTGAGGGCCGTAACTCTTGGAAAGGTTCTCGACAGCGATCATGCTTAAGGCTCTTCAGGTTTATTATACCAAAAAAGCGCGGATAGGCATCTTCCTCTATTATTGCTGCTTTGTTGATGATATCCTGTCTTGGGTTGAACGAAACAAGGTTCAGGAGGCGGATCCCATGGTAAGAGCCGGCGACCCGTATGCCGATTTGGCGGATCTTTACGATTCTATGACGCACGATAGTTCTCTTCAGGCCTTATATCGCGAATGGAGGGATTCACTACTTCATGCCATAAAGCAATATAAGGTTAAAGTTCGCGTCATAGCGGATCTCGCCTGCGGCACAGGCAACACGACTGTTCCATGGACCAGGCGGCATGGCTGGACAGTTGTCGGCGTCGACCGTTCCGCCGCGATGCTGCGCGAGGCACAAAAAAAATCAAGTCGCGTGCGTTGGTACTGCCAAGATATGAGAAACCTCCATCTTGAGGAGCGCGCCGATGTGGTAACCTGTCACTTCGATGCCCTCAGCCATATTCTCGCGCCTCAGGATTTGCAGCAAATATTTATCAATGTAGCCCAGATATTGAATAAGGGTGGGTTGTTCCAGTTCGACCTGAATACAGAACACTGGTTTCGATGGTTGAGTGCTCATGAAAAGTCGTTTCGCCTTGGGGCTAATTATTTAACGGCTCGGAACGAGTATGATTCCAGGCGGCGTTTGGCGACTTTTCATCAGGTTTGGTTCGTCCAAAAGGGGCACATGTATGAAAAGCGCGAGGTCAAAGTGCAGGAACGCGCGTACACCGCCGCTGAAATCCGTCGGATGATAATAAAGGCGAGGCTGCGCCTGTTGAAGATGGAGATTCAGCGTAAACTCGAGGGCAAACCCATCCGCATACTTTATCTTGTCGAGAAACCAGAGATATCTACTGTTTCTCGGCGGCAGCGGGTTTCGGTCTCCCGGCATCAAGATTGCTGTAGTTGAGTGCAGCGTTGAAGAGGAAGAAAAAACTCCCGATGGTCTGATACCGCCACATGGGGTTGATGGCGAAAAAGACGATATGCCCTTTCCCGACAGAAGCATCCACAACGGCCGGCTTGTTAGCCAGCTCCTCACCTCCTTCGAGAAGGCCCGAGACCAGGAGTTTATCGGCCGTATCGAAACGCATGATAATCCTGACCGTTTTTAGGTCCGGCGGCATGTAGAGGTCGAACATATCCTTATATTCGGGAGGAATTCCTGTCCCCACACCCTGGATTTTTTCCACTTTCGGAATCCTCCCTTGAATCACGTCGGGGTCTTTAAGGCTGCCACGGCCTGAGGGCCGGCCCTTTGTCGCTCCTCCGCTAATGAGCTCTTCAAGGTCCATTCCTCCGGTCACAGCTTTCATGCCTGTCTCGAGCACCGGGCCGTCGTTGAAATAGACGCCGACGTTCCGGTCATAGCCATAGCCGATGGGGCTCATGATATCCGTGATGTTGGCGCTCAGCACCGATCCAATGACCTTCAGCTTCGACGGCTTCATCACCGCCACACTTTCCACAAGGCCATAACTCGGAGGAAGCTCCGAGCTAGAAGTTATGGGGATAAACAGCCCTCCCTGCTCGACGAACTCCCTAAGGTGGAGAATCCCTTTGACCTCGAGTCCGCCGCGGATGTCGTCCCGGGAGTCCGGCCCGCCGAGATGGGGATATTTCTCCGTTTTTTTCCACGGGACCGGGTTTTCTCCGCCGATCCCGTTGACGACTCTCTGTATCTTGCCGAACATCCCGCCCGGCGGAAAGATGATGACGTCATATTTCGCCCGGAGATTCTCCTCATCCCTCACATCCTGAACGCTGACGTAAGAATACGGGATGCTTAACTTGTCGAAGGCCAGCCGGAACCATCCTTCATCCTGCGTATTCTGCCAGGAATGGAGGATGGCGATTCTCGGTGCTTCCAGGTCGTGGGTTTTGATTTTGGGCAGGACAGGCAGGCCATAGGCCGTGAGACCGAGGTCCTGGCAAGCCTTCTCTACCATCTCCACCAGATTGGCCGCATTGCCCTCCTTAGGGATAAGAAACGTTCCGGCGTTGAACTTCGTGTTGCCTTCGGCGAAGCCGTCTTCGGCCGCGAGCATCCGAAAATCCTTGAGCCGGTAACGGAATGTCATGAGCTCGAGCTCCGCTGCATGGTTCACGGCAAAAACGGCCGCTTTCTCCTTGTTCAAGATTTTGCCCTCGACCGCCGCGTCCTTTGTCAACACGTTCATAGGCGCGTCGAGGATTTTCACGTCCGTGACCCGCACCGTCTTGACGTTGAAAAGGGGACCCAGCGTCCATCCCGTATCATCATAAGGCCTCGGGTCAGTGGGGTTATAGTACTGGGTATCAAGGAGCATATCAGCGCAGCGGCTGTAGGGCTGGTCCATTCGGATGATGTAGCTTCCGGCGGGATACTTGTCTTTCCCGACCGCGACTTCGCCGCCCGCCACTTGGACCTCCACGCCGTGCTTCCTCAACAGGTTCACCAGCCGCGCCGAAGCCAAAAGTCTCTTGTTGTCGGCGGGTATCACATAAGCGGCCGGACCCTCTGTCGTTGCCTTGGCCACCGACCTCTTGCTCTTCAGGTAAAAATTTTGCAGGAATTTCGTCTTGTTGTCCGCCACATGTTTGAAAGTGAGCAGCAGAGCGCTTTGCTGGAGGTTGATGTTGTTGCGGAAGGACCACTTCACCGCTTCAAACGGAGGATTAGGACGATACCAAGCCCTCTTGGCCTCTGCCGCCACCGTCCTGACCATGGTGTCCGCGCCTGTTCCGCCGAACGTCTCATAAAATCTCCCCGTGGAATTATGAAAAAGGGCGACATAGAAAGCGTAATTGGCCGCCCAACCGTCAAAAAAACCGTGGGTCCAAACGCCCGGCACTCCACGCCTGGTCATCTCGCCAACTTCCAGGAAGGCGAGCTCCTCCCATTCATTGATCGTGATGGGGTCGAGCCAGGCGTTGAAAGGCCCCGTGCCCGTCGAAGTATAAAGATAGGGAATGGACTCATGAAGGTCGTGCATGATGACGGGGTGCCATTCAAAATACGCGTTCATGAGATTCTCGGTAAGCTGGAGGCCCAGCCCGATAGCGTCGCGGTTATTGTCATGAAAGGCATACTTGCCCCAGTAGACAAGCGGGATGATCTTTTTGTCCTTGTTTTCTTTTTTATACAGGTAAGCATCGACAGCCCGGTCCCAGCCGTCGACCTCAAGCACCGGCGTCATGAGCACGATCATGTTCTTCCGGATGGCCCGGATGAACTCAGTCTCCTCGACGGCGAGGCGGTAGGCCAGCTCCATCATCATCTCCGGCGCGCCGGTTTCCTGGGAATGAAGGCCGCCGGTAATCCAATAAACTGGGACACCTTCGGCGATGAGCTTTTCTGCTTCTTCGTCCTTGAGCTGCCGCGGATCGGCGAGGCGCGCCATGATCTCTTTGTGTCTTTTGAGCGCAGCCATATTCTCTTCCGAGGAGACGGCGACGGCGATCATCTCCCGCCCTTCATCGCTCGGCCCGATGGAATAGACCTCGACGCGGGGACTCGCCGCGTCCAGGGCGCGCATGTAGGCATAGATATCGCTTGTATGGTCAAGGATATCCGGCGCGCCGACGATGTGTTTAAGCACGCTCAGAGGCGTCGGGACAGAGGCCGAACCCGGAAGGTGGTCCACCAGCTCGGTCAGGAAAAACTTTTCCGTCGTGTATTCAAGGATTTTCGCGGTGTAGTCTTTATCGGCGGTCTGGGACGACAGCGCAGGAGCAAGAGCGCTCGAAAACAAAATCCAGAAAGCGAGGACAATAGGATGTGAAGTTTTTAGGCGCTTAGACATAAAATAACCTCCTCGGTTCAGGTCTCGTTGTTGAAACTTATCTCATACATTTTATGGACGCTGAAGTCAACAGGGATTGCCTCTCCAACCCGCTTCTGGCATAATGGCTCAGAAAAATCCAAAAGACGACGAGAAAATGGACCTGCCTGTTGAAGCCTGGTATGCGGCGATTTTCATCCGCCATTCACGGCGAACTTATACAGGTCAATTGCCTGAAGAGGAAAAGGTAGCGCGGCTAGAAAAAGTCTGCCGTGAGTTTAGACCGTTCCCCGAGGCGCGGGCAGAACTCGTTCGGTTCAAGCCGGATCAAGTTTTCAAGGGTCTCATCGGGGCATACGGCCGGGTGAATGACGCTCCGTGCTATGCCGCCTTTATTGGAGACCTGAGCTCGCCGCATGTCCAGGAGACCACAGGATATACCGGCGAGGGGATCATTCTCGAGGCTACGGCTCTCGGCTTGAACACATGCTGGGTTGGGGGATTCTTCCGGCCGGAGATGGTCAAGCATCATATCCCTCTTCGGGAGAACGAAAAAATCCTATCTGTTACGCCTATTGGGTACGCTGTCGAAAAAAAGGGCTTTTCAGAAAAATCCCTTTCTGCTTTTGCCAGGTCTCATAGGAGAAGACCCTTGGACGACTTAACAGACGGGCCTATCCCGGAGCCCTGGATGGAGAAAGCCACAGGAGCAGCTCGGCTCGCTCCATCAGCCGTTAACAGGCAGCCCTGGCGGTTCCGCATCCAAAAAAATGCGGTCTTCGTCTCGACAGACAGCCGGAGAAGCGCCTCGCCGATCTCCAAGCGCTTGGACTGCGGAATCGCCATGCTCCATCTTGAGCTCGGGGCGCGAACCGCAGGAGTCAACGGCAAATGGGAATTCCTCAAGCCCCCCGAAGTGGCCAGATTCTTTTTTTGAATGCTTGTTTCGGGGCTTTTATCTTTTCGCGTTTCTCGATATAATGTTTACCGGCACGGGGAGTAGCGCAGCCTGGTTAGCGCACAGCGTTCGGGACGCTGGGGTCGGGGGTTCGAATCCCCCCTCCCCGATTTCTTAACGGCGCGAGCCGCAGAATTCAATCCAGCTCGATCAGGTCATATTCCATGGAACCAAGACCGATCTTGACGCCATGCTTGAGCTGGAGCGACCAGTCGAGATCATAGCCGGCTCTGAGGACGTCTTTCCCGGCCCTTTTTATTACCAAATCCACCGAGGCCTTATCGAGCGCCACCGGGTCCGTTGAAGAAAGAATGCCGATGTCATTGACGATCTCCGGCTGGTCCTTGGCCATGCAATCACAATCCTTGGTCATCTTGATCAGAAAATTCAGAAATCCGGTTTTTCCCTTGAACCGGGTTGAAACGCTCCAGGCGTACTCGGCCATCTTCTCTTGAAGGCGGGCCGAGTCCTCGTCCCAGCGCATCCTCACCGCTCCCACCTTGCAGACGACCAAGCATTCGCCGCAGCCGATGCAGCGATCATCCACGATCTGAGCGCACCCCTCTTTTTGGATGATAGCGTGCTCCGGGCAGTAATCGAGGCAGATCCCGCAATTCTTACAGGCTTTGGGGCTGATGCGCGGATGCATTTCGGAATGTTGCTCAAGTTTTCCGGCCCGCGAGGCGCAGCCCATACCCAGATTCTTTATAGCAGCGCCGAGACCGCTCTGAACATGCCCCGTCAGATGGTTCAAACAGAAGAGAAAATCAGAGTGAAGGATGGCCGCAGCGATCTTGGCGGACTTCACCCTCTTGAGGTTGACATTGATTTCCTCGTCATCTTCGCCGATGAGTCCGTCGGCAATATGAACAGGAAGACCGGTCCTGTCGAGGGAAAACCCATGCTGGGCAGCCAGCTGGATGTAATCAACCGCGTTCGACCTCATCCCCACATAAAGAGTGTTTGTGTCCGTGAAGAAAGCGCGGGGCGTCCTGCTCTGCAGCCGGCGAACGATTCCCTCCAGCCAGGCCGGCTTGATATAACCCGTGTTCCCCTTTTCGCCGAAGTGGATTTTTAGGGCAACAAAAGAGTCCTTTTCGATTTTCTGGTTCAGGCCGAGCTCGAGATAAAGCTTCTCGGCTTTCTTGGCCAACGATTTTTCTCCCTCTTTCTTGTCCGCGGGAATAAAATACACTTCGCTCTTCATGATGGTGTCCAGTCCTCCTACTCACCGAGAACGGCTTGGGCGGCGCGCAGGCCTGACCCTGGTTCAAATTTATGGCCCAGCAACTCTAATGTTTTTTCCAGTGCATCAATAGCAAATTTAACCTGAAAGGAGGAGAGGTTGCCCATGTGCCCCATCCGAAAGACTTTTCCGGCTGTTTCCGCTAACCCGCCCGCCACGACCACCCCGTTCTCATAGTAGAGGCTCCGGAAGCGCTTGTCATCGATGCCCCGGGGATAATTGACCACGGACAGCGTCTCTGCCAAGAAAGGCGTTTCCGGGAAAAAAGTGAAGCCGACCGCGTTTAAGCCGGCGCGGATCGCCCGGCCGAACTGCTTATGGCGGAAAAATCTCTGCTCGATTCCTTCCTCGAGCACGATCTTGGTGCTTTCGTAGAACCCCCTGACCTCATTGACACAGGGAGTAGAAAAATATCTAGACGGATCCTTCATGATGGGCAGCCAGCGAAGGAGGTCGGAATAATAGGCCGGGACAGCCTTGATGCTTTTCCTCTTTTCCATGGCCCTCTCGGAAAGCACGAGAATGGCCAGCCCTGGAGGCGCGCCAAAGCATTTCTGGGCGGCGGTCAGGATGACATCGATACCCCAATCATCCATCCTCTCTTCAATCCCACCGGTGGCGCAAACACCGTCCACGACAAAAAGCACATCGCGGCCCCGGAGAACTTCGGCATAATCCCGTATGGGCGCGCAAACGCCAGTGCACGTATCCACATGAGTAGAGACAACCGTCCTATATCCACCGGTCCCGAGCTGCTTTTCCAGCTCTTCAGGCAAGACAGCCTGGCCCGATTGACTTTGCACGATATTGTGGTCGAGGCCGAAGCTCCGGCATATCTCGGCCATGCGACCGCCGAAAAATCCCTGGGAGAGGACGAGAACTTTATCTCCCTTGTCCACAGTGTTAAGAAGGGCCATCTCCATGGCCAAAGTCCCTGCGCCGGCAATTATAAATGCCTCTCCCCTCTCCGAGAAAACAATCTTCTTCAGATTAGCCAGGGCGGCTGTCATCTCCTCGACCATCTCCGGCCCAACATGCGAAACGGTCGGCAGGGCCAGGCTGCTGATGATACGAGGGTGGACGGGGCTCGGCCCGGGAATCAAAAGGAGTTTTTCTCTCACAATTCCTCTCCTTAAAAAAGTCCCCCTCATTTTCATCAAATGCCGAGTATAAATCAAGGGGATAAAAAAGACTATGATGACACGAATTATAGGCGGCACGCCAAAGATTTGGGCCGAAAGTGCCGCGGCTTCCGGAGCAAGAAACCATTTCCAATTCCGTGATAGCCCTGTGCTGATAGAAGGGGAGGGTGGCGTGGTTCGGGGGCCCCCCGCCGCCCCGAGCGT
>CAZOKP010000005.1:69267-75244 GCA_964580435.1 uncultured Eubacteriales bacterium | reverse complement strand
TCAAGTCCATGACCTTCTCGATATCGCCGCGGATGGCGGCCTGGATATAGTCCATAACCTCGAGGCTCTGGGGGCAGGCTTTGGTGCAGGTGTTGCAGGCGACGCAGCGGAAAATCTCAGGGTAGAGTTTCTGGAAGGCGGTGACATTGGACTCCAGCTTCTCTATATCGTAGACGGGCTTTTGAGCGGGGATGACGGGAAGCTGGGAGAGCCACATGCCTTCTTCGACCAAGGTCGTACAGGCCAGGCCGGTGTAGATCTTGTAGTTGCCCGGCAGGCGGTAGACCGTGGCGCAGGCTCCGCAAAATCCTTCGCGGCAGCCGGCCCCACGCTTGATCTGGTAGCCAGCATATTCGATGGCGCCCATGATCGTGGCATCGGCCGGCACCTTGTGCGCCTTGCCCATGATATACACAGTGACCATCTGTTTCGGGACGGCCTGTTGTTCCGCTTTTGCTTTTTTTGCCCGGGTCGGCCTAAGCGGCTTTTTTGCGGCTTGTTTCTTCTTTGCCATCATCTCATCTCCTTCTCGATTGAATGCCTCTCCGCTTAATATTCTTGCGGCAGGTTCTTGAGCTTGGCCCAGGAATACACCGGGCCGTCTTTGCAGACATAATGGGGGCCGATGTTGCAGCGTCCACATTTCCCGATGCCGCATTTCATCTTGTTCTCGACGGTGGTGTAAATCTGATCGTCTTCAAAGTGAAGGTCTTTCAGGGCTCTTATGACAAACTTGATCATGATCGGAGGCCCGCAGGTTATAGCGATCATGTTGGCCGAGGAGGGCTTCTTGTCCAGCACATTCTGCGGGACGAACCCCACGAACTCATCCCAGCCGGGTTCGGCCACGTCAATGGAAAGAAAAACGCTCATCTTTTTTTTGAGCTCCTCGCATTCGTCGCGGAAGACCAGGTCCTTGGAGGTCCTGGCCCCGTAGATCAGGGTCAGTTCACCATAGTCCTCTTTTTTGAGCAGAGCGGTCTGGAGCACGGACCAGATCGGCGCCAGCCCGATTCCTCCGCCGATGAAGACAATGTTTTTTCGCTTCCAGTCTTCCATCGGGAAACCGTTGCCGTAGGGTCCTCTGATCCCGATGAGATCGCCCACTTCAAGTTCATGGAGAGCGCTGGTGACTCTCCCCATCTTGAGGATGCTGAACTGGAGGTAATCCTTGACCAGGGGAGAGGATGAGATGGAGATCATCGATTCGCCTTTCCCAAAAATGGAGAGCATGGCACATTGCCCCGAGCGGTACTCAAAACGTGGGCCGTTCGTGAAAACGGTCCGGAATGTCTTGATCCCCCGTGCCCCGCCCACTTCTTCCTTGATCTCGATGATTTTTGCGAGTTTCGGGATATAGACGTTATCTTCCATGTTCGTTGACCTTATCCAGGACTTTGATGATGTCGATCCCAACCGGGCAGAGGGAAATGCACCTGCCGCAGCCGACGCACTGGAATTTATCATAGGTCTCGACAAAGTATTGGAATTTATGAAAAAGCCTCTGGCGAAGGCGGGAGGCTTTTTCTGGCCGAGGATTGTGCCCCGAAGAGTGCATGGTGAAATCAGGGAACTGACAGGTGTCCCAGGTCCTGACTCTGTTTCCCTTAAGAGGTGAGGTGGATTCCACTTCATCGTTGATATCAAAACAGTGGCAGGACGGGCAAAGGTAGGTGCAAATGCCGCAGCGAATGCAGCTCATCGATTCTTCGTCCCAGAGGGGAGACTCGAATATCCCCTTGAGCTTTGAGGAGACGGCACGGGCATCCTTGAGCTGGCGCTTGATCTTTTTCACCGACTCCGCCTTGACGGTCTTGGCTTTCTTCCGGTCTTCCGGTTTGGGGTCCTGGAAGACTTTTTTGGCCGACTGGATGAGCTTCTCTCCCTTTTCGGTCAGGGACTTGACGAAATATCTGTCGCCGAGGTCGGTGAGCAGGATATCCAGCCCTTCTTCTGAAAAAGGCGATCCCTCTACGGAGAGGCAGAAACAATTGTCCGAGGGAGGAGCGTCGCAGGCCAGACCGACCAGAATTGTCTGGTTTCTTCTGATCCAGTAATACGGGTCGGTGAATTCTCCGCTGAAGACTTTGTCCAGGAGCCAGGTCGCTCTGGCGTCGCAGGGGCGCACGCCGAAGATAACCACGGCCTTCTTTTCGGGCAGGATCTCCTTGACTTCGAGCGTTTCTTGGTTACCCTCGGCCGCTTTTGTAAACTCAAGAAAGATCTCTTTCTGGGGGAAAAGGACCTTCTTTGGGGGCACTGTCGTGTTGAGGAAATGAAGATCGATTTCTCCATGATCAACTTCGGCGTAGTTCCAGCGCTCCTCTTTGTCTTTTTTCGGGAAATAGACCGTGTCAGAAGCGAGCGCCTTCACCCATTGGGGCAGGGCCTTTTTTAGCAATATTTTTTCCATCGCTTTACCTGATGAAATCCTCGGGATCCGAATCCTTGAAGCAGGAGATGAGGGCGGGCTGGGAAACGTCAAAGCCCACCTCGTAGCCAAAAAGCTCTTGAGCTTCCTTTTCCAGCTTTTTATTGAGAAACCTGAGCGGTATATCCAAGGGACAAGCTCTTTCGCATTCTCCACAGTCGATGCAGCGTCCGCCCAGATGGATTGCCCGGACCATGTGATAAACGAAATTTTCCGAGGACTCGGGGGACCTCTGGATCCATTTGATTTTTTCGGCCTTTTCCTCAGCCGACGTGTCTGCGGTAACCGCCATGTTGATGCTGTCTACAACGCACTCGTCACAGTAACACATCGGACAGACGGAACGGCAGGCATAACAGCGGATGCACTTATCCAGCTCTGCCCTCCAGAAATTCCATCTTTCTTGGGCTGACATGGCCTCGATTGTTTCTATGGATCCGAAAGGCATTTCCGGGGTTCTTTTGGTCTTATCGCCGCTCATTAGGTCATAGATCACTGGAAAATTGGCCTTACACTCGAGGCATCTTTCCGCCATAATCTCCGCCACCGGGACTTCGATCTTACCCTCAGCGGTGCTGATAATGAACTGGTCCTTGTCCCCGAGCTCGATCTTTCTTGGTTTTTTCCCGCTCAGTTTCTTGGCCAGTTTCTTGTCGTCCACGATTCCTGCTTTTTCGCAGGAAACGCCCAGGATGAAAACGTCTTTGCGGTCGATGAATTTTTCCTGCAGGAGGACAACAATGGCCCGACTGTCACAACCTTTGACGATGATCCCGACAGGCCTCGTATCGGGCTGTTTCTCCTTGGATTTTCGTCTCTTCTCGTCGACCAGAAAGCGGGTGAGGTTATGGACACACGTTGGATCCCAGACCAGCGCATCCACGTCTTCAGGCTTTTTTACGAAGACGGGATTGGCCATCCAGCCGTTGCTGCCGACAGCATAGCCGATGATATATTTGACTTTTCCTTCCCGGAGGAGTTTCTTGGCTTCTTCCTTGAGGTCCTCGATTTTGGCCATTATCTCGTTCTCCTCAGCTTCGTTTGAGGCCCAAGAGGTTTCAGCTCCTTGACAAAATCTTTAATGATCTGGGTGTATTTTGTCCCTTCAGCGGCAGAGACCCAGGACATCTGAAATCTCCCTGGTTCAAGGCCGACGTACTCCAGGAGTTGCTTGACCATCTTCAGGCGCCTGCGGGCATACAAATTGCCCTTGATATAGTGACAATCGCCAGGATGACAGCCTGATACGAGCACGCCGTCAGCGCCCGTGTTGAAGGCGGAGAAAATGTACAGGGGGGAAATACTCCCGGAGCACATCACCTGGATGGGGACGACATTGGCAGGATATTCCATCCGGGACACTCCGGCCAAGTCGCTTCCGGCTGAAGAGCACCATTTGCAGAGAAAAGCAACGATCCTGGGTTCGAATTCCTCTGCCATCGTTAGCCTCCGAGACACGCGTTGATCATTTCGTGAACCTGCTGTTGACTGAGATTCTTGACCTGGATGGCCGAACGCAGACACGTGGCCGAGCAGGTGCCGCAACCTTCGCAAAGGACTTCATTGACCTCGACTTTTCCATCCTTCAAGGTGATGGCATCATACGGACAAACCTGGACACACATCCCGCACCCTGTGCAGAGGTTGGTGAAAACCTTGGCCACCGTCGGAGCATGAAACAGTCTTTCCTGGGAGAGGATCGTGATGGCCTTGGCGGCAGCCCCGCTGGCCTGGGCGACGGCTTCAGGAATATCCTTGGGCGCTTGGGCGGCTCCGGCCAAGAACATTCCCGACGTCACGCTCTCGACCGGCCTCAGCTTGGGATGGGCCTCTGCTAAAAATCCGTCCTTGTCCATGGCCAGCTTAAGTTTCTTGGCCAGTTCCTGAGCACCTTGGGAAGGCCTCATGGCCTGGGCCAAAACGACCATATCGGCGGCAATTTCAATGTGTTTGCCGGTCAGGGTGTCCACCCCCCAGACCTTGACCTTGCCGTTTTCCTCAAAGATCTTGGAGACTTTTCCCCGCAGGTAAAGAACGCCGTCCTCTTCAACGGCCCGCTGAACGAACTCCTCGTACCCTTTGCCGCCGGAGCGGATGTCGATGTAAAAAATATAGGCCTGTCCATCGTGGACATGGTGCTTATAGAGCATGGCATGCTTGGCCGTGTACATGCAGCAAATTTTTGAGCAGTAGGCGCAGTGATTCTCCGGGTCCCGGGAGCCTGAGCACTGAATGAAGACGACTTCCTTGGGCTCTTTTTTGTCCGACGGACGGAGGATCTGGCCCTTTGTCGGCCCGGAAGCGGAGCACAGCCTCTCGAACTGGAGGCCATCCAGGACATCGGGGAGCTTGCCGTAGCCGTATTCGGCCATATTCTCTTTATCGTACAGGTCAAAGCCCGTGGCCACGATTATCGCCCCGACCTCTTCTTCGATGATCTGAGGTTTCATGTCGTAATCGATGGCCTTGACATCGCAGACGTCAGCGCACTTCCCGCAGGCGATAGGCAGAAGGCCGGGGCAGGCCTTGATGTCGAGCGTGTATGAAGCCGGGATGGCCTGAGGGAAGGGGATGTAGATCGCCCTCCGGCCTGTTAGGCCGAGGTCGAATTCATTGGGCACAACGATCGGGCAGACTTTGGTGCATTCATCGCAGAGGTTGCATTTATCCTTGTCCACATAAGTGGGTTTTTTCAGGATCTTGACCTTGAAATTGCCGACATAGCCGCTAATGTCCTGGACCTCGCTGTAGATCATGAGCTTGATCTTAGGATGTTTGGAGACCTCGACCATCTTCGGCGTCAGGATGCATTGCGAACAATCGAGCGTGGGGAACGTTTCGGAAAGCTGGATCATGTGGCCGCCGATGGAAGGGGATCTTTCAACAAGGATAACCTCGTAACCGCTGTTGGCCAGGTCCAGAGAGGCCTGGATTCCGGCGATGCCGCCTCCAATAACCAGTGCCTTTCGGGTGACCGGAACGCTCAAGGCTTCCAGCGCTTCGTCGCGGCGGACTTTTTCGACGATGCTCTTGGTGATCTTGGTGGCTTTTTGAGTGGCCTTGGCCCTGTCCTTATGGACCCAGCTGCACTGCTCACGGATGTTGGCGATCTCGCAGCGAAACGCATTGAGGCCGGCCGCCTTGGAGGCGTTGCGAAACGTGGTTTCATGAAGGTTAGGAGAGCAGCAGGCGACGACGACGTGGTCCAGTTTTTTATCTTTGACCGCCTGGATGATCAAGTTCTGACCGGGGTCAGAACACATATAAACGTAATCTTCAGCGTGGACGACGCCCGCATGCTGAGACAGCTCCTGGGCGACTTTTTTTACGTCCACCGTCCCGGCTATGTTGATACCGCAGTGGCAGATGAAAACTCCTGTCCGTTTCATTTTTTTGCCTTTCGAGTCGGGATTTTCTGGGATTCCTTGATCGGCGCCTCCTGTTTGGGCGCGCTGTGTTTGGGTTCTTGTTTTTCTTGGCTCAAGATTTCAAGCCCGTAGCTGTAGCCTTTTTCGAAAGCCCGGATATTAAGCTCCAAGAATCTCT
>CAZOKP010000005.1:5612-69167 GCA_964580435.1 uncultured Eubacteriales bacterium | reverse complement strand
AGCCCGTAGCTGTAGCCTTTTTCGAAAGCCCGGATATTAAGCTCCAAGAATCTCTTGGGGACCAGTCCAGGAAGGGCCTTTTTCATGGCCTCGGGAGTAACGACCTTGGTGATAGCCGTGAAGAACCCGAGCATAACTAGGTTGGCAAAAATGCGATTGCCCATTTCCTCGGCAAAGCGGGTTGAGGAGATGCCGTAGATCTTGATTTTCGGCCGGGCCGGCTTTAATCTCACCAGGTCCGTGTCATAGATCAGGATGCCGCCTTCCCGGAGATCAGGTTCAT
This sequence comes from uncultured Eubacteriales bacterium, assembly GCA_964580435.1. Classification (GTDB taxonomy): domain Bacteria; phylum Acidobacteriota; class Aminicenantia; order Aminicenantales; family UBA8522; genus CAZKEW01. Next base: position 68,884 of record CAZOKP010000005.1, on the reverse strand, counting down.
ACTTTTCGTAGGCATCTTGAGACATGGTCACGAGAATCTCCGGCCGGGTGATGTAGGGGTAAAGCACGCGGTCCTCGGAAACGACAACCTGAGAGCTGCAGGCGCTTCCCCGGGCCTCCGGTCCGAAGCTCTGAGTCATAGTTGCGTACTTGTTGTCAAACAGGGAGATGGCCTTTCCGGCGATGAGACCGCAGCGGATAATGCCCTGCCCGCCATAGCCTGAAAAACGGATCTCGTTCATGGCTTGACTCCATAGGGGACGTATTTTTCGCCCAAGGCTTTCTGCAGATGAGTATTCATGCATTCGAGAAAAGTCGGTTTATCCTTATCGATGAATTTGCCGACAACGAATTTCGCTTGAAAGTCGATGGCCAGCGTGCGGGTATCAGCGCCGTGTTGGATGTCGCAGTTCTCGTAGTAGTATTTCATCAGGTTGAGCCCGTCTCCCAGCCTGTTGCGGCGGGCGTAAAGGGTGACACATGGCGTGATGACCTCGATGAAAGAGAAACCCTTTTTGCCCAGCGCCTCCTGGATGGACTTGGTAACTCTGCGCAGATGCAAAGCCGTCCAGCGGGCCACATAAGTCGCGCCGCAGGCTTCGGCCAGATAAGGCAGGTTAAAAGGATACTCGAAATTGCCGTAAGGGGCGGTGGAAAGGTTGGCCTGAATCGGTGTTGTGGGCGCAACCTGCCCTCCCGTCATCGCGTAGTTGAAGTTGTTGACGCAGATGACCACGAGGTCCATGTTGCGCCGAGCGGCGTGGATGAGATGATTGCCGCCGATGCCTGCGATATCGCCGTCGCCGCTGAAAACGACGACCTTGAGTTCAGGATTGGCCAACTTCAGTCCGGTGGCAAAGGGGATGGCCCGGCCGTGAGTGCTGTGGAACGAATCGAGCTTGACATAGCCGGCGACCCTTCCAGTGCAGCCGATGCCGGAGACCACGGCGACCTTGCTCAAATCGATCTGACTCTTGCGCAGGGCTTCGGCAAAAGAGGTCACGACCGTTCCGATGCCGCACCCAGGACACCAGATGTGGGGGATGCGGTCCATCCTCAAGAAATTCTCTATCGGGTTACGTTCTTCGAGCCGGGGTTCTTCTTTCATCGGGCTGCCTCCTTGATGGCTTTGAGAATGTCATCGGGGTCATGGACCCAGCCGCCGCAATGGCCTACTCCGATGGCCGGGGCCTGGCCAAAGGCGCAGCGTTCCACCTCCATGCGGACCTGACCCAGGTTTAGCTCCGGGATGACGAACGCCTTGACTTTTTTGGCCAGCTCCTTGATCCGTTTCTCCGGGAAAGGCCAGACTGTGATCAACCGCATGGTTCCCACTTTAATACCGGACTTTCTGGCCTCTTGAATCGCCTTGGTCGCGACCCTTGAGGTGATGCCGTAGGATATGACCACGACATCGGCATTGTCTGTCTGGTCTTCTTGGTATTCGATGATTTTATCAGCGTTATTATCGATCTTATCCACCAGGTGGCGGACGCAGACATCCTGGCATTCGGCGTTAATCGCAGGGTAGCCCCTTTCATCATGGGTGAGTCCGGTCGTGTGGAAGCGGTAGCCGTCACCCGCTTTGACCATGAAGGGGACCTTGTCTTTGTCCGGCTTGTAGGGGAGGTACTTGTCTTTCGGCCCCTTGTACCATTTCCGTTCGACGACCTCGATCTGGTCAGCAGCGGGGATCACGACTTTTTCATGCATGTGGCCGACGCACTCGTCCGTCATGACAAAAACAGGAACCCGGTACAATTCCGCGAGGTTGAAGGCCTTGATGGTGAGGTCAAAACACTCTTGGGGAGAATCGGGGGAGAGGGCGATGATCCTGAAATCGCCGTGGGAGCCCCACTTGACCTGCATCATGTCACCTTGGCCGACCAGGGTGGGAAGCCCCGTGGAGGGCCCGCCCCTCTGGACGTTAGCGATGACAAGCGGAGCTTCCATCATGCAGGCCAGCCCGATATTCTCCATCATCAAGGAAAATCCTGGTCCGGAAGTCACCGTCATGGCTTTCTGGCCAGCCCAGGAGGCTCCGATCAACGCCGTGATAGAGGCAATCTCATCCTCCATCTGTATAAAAACTCCGCCAACAAAGGGAATCCGCTCGGCAAACCTTTCCGCCGTTTCCGTGGAAGGCGTAATCGGGTAACCCGCAAAAAAACGGCAGCCGGCTGCCAGCGCGCCCTCGGCTATGGCAAAGTCGCCGTCCAGATAATGGGATCCGGTTAAGACTCCCTTAGGGTCGGCTTTCACTTTTTTCACCTTCTTCCTCCTCTTTCTTGAGTGTGACAAACAGGGCGAACTCCGGGCAGATCGCTTCACAGAGTTGGCAATAACAGCATTCTTCTTCTTTTACGATACGGGGCGGATGGTAGCCCTTCTTGTTGAATTCTTCGGAGAGTTCGAGGACGTCCCTGGGACAGTATTCCACACAAAACCCGCAACCTTTGCATCGTTCCTTGTTGATATGAATGGTGCCTTTTTTAGCCTTGAGATCGCCAAAGTGGATCATTTTTTCCTCAGATCAAGCCTTTCTGTTCGAGCAGCGGCTTGGGGTTAACATAATGAAGGTCAAAACGGAGGTCTTTTTCCTCACACCCCAGAGCGATGGCCATGATTTGGGTGAAGTAGAGAATCGGCATTTTCTTGAATTCCGAGTATTTCTGAGTCGTCTCTTTTTGCCGATGATCCAGGTTGAACGCGCAGAGAGGGCAGCTTACGGCGACGACCTCGGCCCCCTGGTTCCGGGCGGAGGTCAGGATGCCGTATGTCCTCTCGGCAATGATTTCGGGCTTATCGACCGTCTGATAAGCACCGCAGCATTCTGTCTTATACGGGAAATCCACGGACTTAGCGCCCAGGGCGGTCATCAGGTCGTCGAGAATCCGGGGATTTTCCAGGTCATCAAACCCGATCTCTTTGGGACGGACCAGAAGGCAGCCATAATAGCTGGCAACCTTAAGGCTTTTCAGGGGCTTTCGGACCTTCCTGGTGATGTTCTCGAATTTGATATCGTCCCGCAAAAGTTCCAGCAGATGACGGACTTTAACATCGCCCTCGTAGGAGACTTTTTCCTCATCCATGAATTTGTGGATTTTTTCCAGGCTTTCCGGGTCGGCTTTGATCCTCTCGTTGACTCTCTTCAGGGTGTTGTAGCACATGGCACAAAGAGTCATCACCGAATCTGTCTGGGCTTCTTTGACGCGGATCAGGTTGCGGATAGAGGCAAGATGATGCATCAGATCGTCAGTCGCCAGGGAATAGACGGTCCCGCAGCAGTTCCAGCGCTTGAGCTCCTGGACGTCAACCCCAAGCTCTTTTAAGGAGCATAGCGCGGAGTCTTCAAAGTTCTTGGCATTGCTTTTTAAGGTGCAACCCGGGTAGTAGCTTATTTTCATCGTGATTCCTTAACATCTCTCTGTCAAGACGTGAATTTCCGGAAATTGCTGATTAAGGCGATGGCTGGCACGCTGGCCTTTTCTTCGTTGGTGAGTTTGGGGATTTCGACATGGTCGCATCTTTTGCGCAGCAGGACCTGCCTGAGGGCTTCCATCACTTCAGCTATTTTTATCCCCTTGGGACAGCGGACGTTGCAGGTGTAGCAGGAGGCGCAGACCCAGATGGATTTGGATTCGAGGAGCTCCTCTTTCAGCCCGAGCTGGGCGAAGCGGATGATTTGATTGGGCAAGATATCCATCTGGGACACCGCGGGGCACCCAGCTGAGCATTTGCCGCACTGATAACAGGCGAGAAGCTTCTGGCCGCTCAGTTCCTCGATCTTTTGGACAAAAGGGTCCCTGATTTTTTTCTTGGATATGTTGATTCTCATGTGTTTTGCTCTTTCAAGATTGGATGGCGAGATATCTATCTCTTTGAGAAATTGTCATGCCAAAAATGACTTTCCAGTAAAACATAAATTTGATTTCCTGTCAAGAAAATTTGCCCGACCCGGGCTCTTAATTCCGGGCTGCTTTTCCGTTGACAAAAAGAATGATGTCTTTGATTTGTTCCTCAGGAATTCTTTTCTTAAAATAGTCTGCGCTGATATCCAGAGGATAGTGATCCGTGCCGACTTCCAGCACTTTCAGGTTTTCGACGTTCTTCGCAAAAAGTTTCAGGAGAGGATCGTTCTTGATGGTTTTGTCGGAAGAACTGATGATGAGGACATAGGGCAACGCGTGAAAGGGGCAGGGCTCGCGGTGTCCCAGGATGATCCTTGCGGTTTCAAAAAAGGTCCTCCCGTCCATATGGCTCAAAAGGTTATTGATTCGTTCGGCAGGATAGTCGCTGTACCAATGAAAAGCCCGATGGAAATGGCGGCTTTCCCATATCTTAGTAGACATGTTGAAGGTCAGGGTCAGATGAACAAGGAGCGAGTAGACGGACATTTTCAGGAATCCCAGCTTGAGCGAGCGGGAATTGATATAAGGAGCGATAGCGACAAGTCCCTTGCATCTTTGATCTTGCGGCATATGGCTCGCGACCAGAAACCCAAAAGAAATGCCCCCGAGGATAAAGCTCTTAAGGTTCAGCCGTTCAAGTCTTTTCTGGACATATCCGGCATAGCTTTCGATGGAGATTTGGGCAAGCGGAGGGACATCTTGGATGAAACCCGGAAGGTCGATGAAATAGACGTTGAAAAAGCGGCTCAGATAATCGATGAACCCTTTCAAGACCAAGCTATTGGTCAAGTAGGCGTTGACGAGGACAAGGTTCTCTTTTTCGCGATTTGTGTCTAAGCCGTCCATTCTCTTTGGGACTATCTGGATATGACACCAAAGGCGTTACCTATTAGCACAGAAGGGCAATGATGTCAAACCGCCTCTCAAGGATTTTTGGGGCGGAGCAGAAGGAACAGAAAGCAAAAAGAATTCAGGAGAAGGAGATATCTCAAAAGAAGGGGCAATCCGACGAGGGGGATTAGAACGGAAGAAGTCACAAAGGCCCCGAGAAAAGAGCCCCCCAGGTCGAGTCCATAGCCGATTCCGTAATTGCTTTTTTCTCGGAGATAAAGCCGGTTAGAAACGATAAAAAGAGCGCCGCCGAGAGAGCCAAAGAGCAGAAGGAAAAGAAACGCCAGGAACTCGGGGGGAGCTGCCTCCAGGGTCAGCTGAAAAAGAACCAGGACGACCAGAAACCCGGACTGGACAATAATGAGATGTCTGAACGATGCGTCTTTGATTCTTGAGCTTGCCAGGCTCCCCAGGAAGAGCCCAAACATAAAGGCGGTTAGAAGTAGGGCAATCCGCCCATAAAGATAGCCGTAGAGCGCTTGAAACCAGACGAGCAGAATGATTTCCACTGCGATCGTCGTCAGGCCCATGACCACAAGAGGCGTCAAGAAAAAGCTGGTTGTTTTCCTTTTGATGTATAAAAAAAGAAGCAGGAGCACAAAGAGAAGAAGAGGGAAATCAAGCAGCCAAAAAAAAGAAAGCCCGGACAAGGAGCCCAATATCTTTGAGTCCAGGCTATTGAACTGCGTGCTCCAGAGGACCGCGTGAAAAAAAAAGCTCACGGGAACAAGGTCGCGGTTGAGCCTCTTATCTCCTGACTTCAACATGCTTTCCAAGTAATCGACCCTGAGAGAATGAAGCCGGGACGCGAGAAAGGAAGGGTTTACATAAAGGTTGTCCAGGTGATAGGACTCGATTCTTTGGCCGAGATCAGCAGTATTGAGAGACAGGGGACGGGAAGAGGCGAGAAAAATATTTCTGTCCCCGGGCACGACTTTCACTTCCGTGAAAACGCTTGTCAGAGTGAAATAAAGAGAGGAGAGAAACTGCTGAAGGGCGGGGCTGATATAGTTTTCGGCCGAGGGAACGGTAAAGGAAAAAACGCCGTTCGGGTCGAGCTTTTCCTTGGCCAGACAAAAAAATTCTCTCGTGTAAAACCGATTGAGCTGGGCTGTGGCTGGCTCCGGCAGGATCAGGATGATGAATTCGAATTTTTTTGCTGATTTCTGGAGAAAAGCTCTCCCGTCTTGAAAGAATAGGTGAACCCGCTCACCGCCCAAAATAGTCCTTTCCTCAGGGCTCAAAAATCTTCGGGATAAGCGGATAATCTCGGGGTCCAACTCGACATAATCGACTTCGACCCGAGGGTATTTGAGCATTTCTTTCAGGCTTCCTCCCGCCCCGCCCCCGATGAGGAGTGCAGATCGAGCCTCCGGATTTTGAAGCAGGGCAAAATGGACGGACTCCTCGGCGGCGGCAGGATTTGGATACGAATAGGCCTGGAAGCCGTTGCTGTAGAGAGAAATTTGTTCCTGGGTTTGGATGACCTGGAGCCTTCCGTAACGGGTGTCCTTGCTGGCGATAAGATTGAACGGCTTCCAGTAGATCTTTTGACTGGGAAGGTCAAAGAGGCCGAATCCTGCCAGGAAAACCAGGATAAACCCCAAAAAGAGCCACGGCGGCTTTTTTGCCGCTGCGAAGGAGATGAACAGAGCGCCCGCCGCGCCGACCAGAGAAACGGCCAGCCAGGCGGAGAAATAAGGGACGAGAAGCCAGTGAACGATCAATCCTGCCGTCGCGGCGCCGAGCGATTCAAATATATAGACCTGAGTAATCCGGCCTCCGATGCGGCTGACGTTGAAGACAAAAAGGATTCCTAAAGGAAAACTGACGAGAAAACAAAAACCGAGAGAGATGAAGAGGACGGAAGTCATTCCGGTGAGCTCACCGGGAAGAAGATGCAGCATAAATCTGGAAAACCTGACGCCTATGAGCGAGACGGGGAAGAGAAGAATGACCAGGCCATAAATATACGGCAGATGCTTTGCCTTGAACTTAATTTTCGGAGCCGTTAGGCTGCCGAGACCTCCCCAGAGAAGCCAGGAGGCCAGGACGATTCCGATCATCATTTCATTCCCGTAGAAATGGGCGGAGAATTCCCGCAGCAGCAGGATTTGGAAGGAAGTGGCCAGAAACCCGAGCAGAAACGGAGGAAGATAATTGGTCAAGCCCAGATTCCGGGAATAGGGTTGTGGCAGAATTTGCACTTTCCGCCGTCGAGGTCTATTCTATTGACCTCGAAGCCCACTCTCTCAATGATCACGTTTTGACAACGGGGGCAGAAGGTACTTTCCGCTTTATGCCCAGGAACGTTGCCGATGTAAACATAATGGAGCCCCTCATCCAGGGCGATATCGTGCGCTTTCTCCAAAGTCGAGATGGGAGTGGGGGGGAGATTTTGCACGAGATACATCGGTTGAAACCGCGAAAAATGGAGCGGGACGTCGGGCCCGATTTCTTTTCTGATCCATTGGCTCATCTCGCGGATCCCTTCAACGTCGTCATTCAGGGTGGGGATGACCAGATAGACAAGCTCCAGCCAGACCTTGCTTTGGTGTACGGTTCTTATAGCTTCAAGAACCGGCTGGAGTTCGCCGCGGACATAATTTGCATAAAAATTTTGGCTGAAAGACTTCAGGTCGATCTTGATGGCGTCGACGACCTTGACCAGGTCCAGGAGGGGCTCTCGGTTGATATGTCCCGCCGTGACGACGCAATTCTTTATTCCCTTAGTACGCGCCTGGATGGCCGTGTCATACATATACTCGAAGTAAACGATGGGCTCTGTGTAGGTGTAGGAAATGCTGGGGCACTTGTAGCTGAGGGCATTGACGACGACATCCTGGGGGGGCAGGTCCAACGGCGTGACCTGTTCCGCCCTCACTTGAGAGATCTGCCAGTTCTGGCAGAACTTGCAGTTGAGATTGCAGCCGGCTGTGGCGATGGAAAAAGCCTTGCTGCCGGGCAGAAAATGGAAGAACGGTTTTTTCTCGATAGGGTCAACATTGGCGGTGCAGGCTTTGCCATAGACCAACGTATAGTACGTCCCGCCGATGTTCTCCCTGACTCCGCAGTATCCTCGTTCTTTATCCCCCAGCTTGCAGTTGCGAGGACAGAGCTGGCATTCGATTTCCCTGTCGGGAAGTTTCTTGTAATAACGCGCTTCCACTCGGGAGAGGTTGGCAGTGTCCTGGAACGCGAAAAGGTCGCAGAGAAAGGTTCCCGCGTTTGCGCCCAAGAGAAGGCTCGAGCCGGCCACGGTCTTAAAGAATTGCCGCCTTTCCATGGTCCACACTGTCCTGATAATCCTATTATACCTCATCCTCGATAATTTGGATTTGATCAACTCCGGCCCGGCCAAGTCCCATCTTCTCGGCTGTCATAAGATAGGCCGGTTCTCTTTTGTCTTCTTGAAGCGACGGAAGCCCCTTTTTGGCCCGCAGTTTTTCGATCATCTGCCAGCCCACTGAATCAGCAGCAACAGGGTCGCGGCTAAAAACAAGGACTCCGCAAGCTTCCGCCCACTGAGCATGATAGGAAGGTCCGCGGTGGTATTGAACGATCAGTCCGTCGAGGACGGAGAGCTTGTGTTTCCTCTTGATAGGGTCTGTATCAAAGAGCTCGGCAACATAAGGGTTGCAGTGGGAATCATGGTATTTATTAGGATTATGGATGGAGCCAAAATAGTTTTTCATTCCCGCTGTTACCCCGGCCAGGCCGTGGTCTTTGAGAATGGCTAGGCTGACCGAGGCGGTAACAAAATTGGTCTGGATTGTGGAGAAAAGACTTCCGATGTTGAGATGAGATACGAGCTCGGTCTCATATCCTGCGCCATCCATGTCCGTGCCGAAAACCTTCAGGCCGTTTGAGGGTGAGGCCAGGCGATAGCCGGCATCTTTGAGCTCTCTGTTGGTGCGATCCCAGATGATGATGTTCCGTTCGTGGAGACCGCTTTTAACCAGGAGATCGGCCAGGGTCAGAGATACTTCCGGCCGGGTGGAGATCTTGCGGCCTCCGATGGTATTGATTTTGATGCCGATGCGGTCATTCCTGGCGAAAATCTGGCCGAGAGCGTCCTCGGCATTAGGCAACCCGGTAAGGATTTGGAGACCGCGCTGGATCATCTCAGCAACCTTCAGCTGGCTCAATTCACCCGCTCGAGTGAGGACCCCTTTTCCTCTAATTACGGCGACTTTGGCTTCGTTCATCCGGATTAGAAAAATTACTCTTCTTTGAGGGACCTGTCAACTGAGGTCGTTTGAAAAATCCCGCCCGGTGTAGTAAAGTTGAGACGAGATTTTGGAAGAAAAGGAGGTCCACCATGGCCGAAAGAAAACCGACCAGAACTCTGCTTTATGCCTTATTTTTCCTTTTGCTGCCCGCTGCATTCAGCCAGGAGGCCGGTCGTTCTCCTCTTCAGCCTCTTCTTCCTCAAGTCTCGGGTTGGACGCTTCGAGAAAAACCGCAGACGTTTCTTCCGGCAACGCTGTTTGAATACATCGATGGAGCGGCTGAGGCCTATTTGAGCTATGACTTCAAGGAACTCATCGTGGCTCAGTATCAGGACGAAATGTCCAAGGGCTCCCTCACGCTTGAAATTTATGATATGGGGAATGATAGGAATTCCTTCGGCATTTATAGCTCCGAGAGGTATCCGGAGAGCCTCTTTATACCCGTGGGCAATCAGGGATATCTAGAGGAAGGAAGCCTCAATTTTATTGTCGGAAGCGACTATGTGAAACTCCTTTGTTACGACTGCGGAGAGAGTTCGGAAAGTGTTTTGAAACAGTTTGCCCAGGACATCGCCAAAAGGGTGAAAGAGAAGGGAGCTCTGCCGCCTCTCCTGGAACGTTTTCCGAAAGAAGGACTGATTGTCAATAGCGAGAAATTCATCCTCCGCAATGTCTTGGGGTTTAGCTTTCTTCATAACGGCTATCTGGCGAGCTATAAAGACGGGGACCTTGAATTCGACGTTTTTATCATCGAGGGAAAAAGCGAAGCCGATGGGGCGGATATGATGAAGCAATATTTATCGGCTTACCAGAAAAACGACCCGACTCCTGACGAAATTCCCCTTGGCTATCATATCAAAGACCGTTACGCTCAAGATATCTATATCTCTAGGGCCGGGAAGGTTATATTCGGAGTGATGAGAATCAAGGACGGTTATGAAGAAACGGGCCTTAGATATCTCCAGGCGTTGGCCCGCTCCATAAGGAAATCACTTCCCTAATCTCTGGGCGGCCCGATTTTTCAGGGGAGACGCCTCAAGGTAATTCTTGAGTCTCTGGAATTCTGTCCCCAGGGAGAGGAAGGCGCTCTGGGCTTGCTCGATGTTCTTTTCGCGTCCGGATACTTCCAAAGCAAAGCAGGCTTTTTTCAGCGAGGCTAGGCTGAGGTTGGCAGAGGCGCCCTTAAGACAGTGGCCAAGTTCTTGGATCAGGCTGAAATTTCCCTGCTCGATGGCCTCTCGGAGCAGGGCAATTTTTTCGCTGAATTCTTCAAAGTAGATTTTGAGGAGCTCTTCAAGGAAAAGTTCGTCTCCGCCGATTCTTTCGAGGACTTCGGAATAATCAATGGGCAGATCCTGGCTGGAATCAAGATGGTTAGACATTTTTCTGTCCTTTGTGAGATGCGTTATTTACGATGACGCAGTTACGCCCCTGGCTTTTGGCTGTCAGAAGTGCCTCATCAGAAGCCCTGATGAGCTTCTCAGCCGTTGGCTGCGGAACATCATCCGAGCAGGCGCAGCCGGCAGAAATGGTTATGGGGATCGTATCCAGGTCAGTTTTAATGGCTCGACGTGCGACGGACAGGCGCAAGCGCTCGCCGATTTCAAACAATTCCGATTGGGGGCAATTGGGCAGGATGACGACGATTTCGTCCCCTCCATAGCGGCCCACCTTATCTGATTTGCGCACTTTTCTTTTGATTCGTGAGACAACCTGAAGGAGAGCGACATCCCCGATATCGTGGCCAAAGATGTCGTTGATCTTTTTGAAATAGTCCAGGTCCAGCATGATGACCCCGACCGCGTTTTTATCTCTGCTGCCTCGCTCGAGCTCCTCACGCAGAAATTTGATAATTTCGCCCCGGTTCCAGAGCTTGGTCAAGCTGTCCCTGCTGGCGATATCTTTAAGCTGATTCTGGATGAGAATCAGCTTATCTTCGAGGTCGATGATGCGCTCGCCCGTTCTCAGGCGCGCCCTCAGCTCGAGAAAATTTACCGGCTTGGTCATGTAATCGTCCGCGCCGGAGGAAAGTCCGGCGATGATGTCCTGTTTTCGGTCTTTGGCGCTCAGAAGGATGATATAGGTGTATTTTTTCCTTTTCCGGCGGCGGATCTTCTTGCAGATGTCCACGCCGTCCATCCCCGGCATCATCCAGTCTAGGATCGCTAGGCGCAAATCTTCATCCTTGAGAGCGCCCCAGGCTTCTTCGCCGGTCTTGGCCAGGCTGACATTGTAGCCCCAGTTCGAGAGGTTTTTTCCCAAAATCTTGCTGCTGATGGGGTCATCTTCAGCGATGAGTATCTTCATTGTCTTCTTTTACCAGCTACCTCCGCTGTTCCCGGGGGTTCCTCGTGGCCCTGGACCTCATTATTCATAACCCGGGCGATCGTGTCAGCGAGTTGCTTGACGTTCAGGGGCTTAGAGATATATTCATCCATTCCCGCGCGCAGGCATCTTTCGCGGTCTCCTTTCATGGCGTGCGCGGTCATGGCAATGATCGGGAGGTGAAGACCTGTTTCCTTTTCTTTCTGGCGGATCAACTGGGTGGCTTTAAAACCGTCCATTTTAGGCATCTGGAGGTCCATCAGAATAAGCTCAAAATTCCCCTTCTCCAGCGCAGCCAGAGTTTCTTCTCCATTCATCACTCCTGTTACGGAATGGCCTTGTTTTTCAAGCATGTAGATAGCGACCTTTTGATTGACCAAATTGTCTTCCGCGATAAGAACGCGATATGTGGTCGGGCGCTGCTCAACCTGAGGGGCGACAGGCTCAGCGATTACGGGAACAGGCGCCTCCGCAGGCTTGGGGAACGTGGCAGCCAGCCCGAGCACCTGGGAGATCTTATTATTGAGCTCGGTCGGCTTAATGGGTTTGCTCAGGTGAACAGAAATCCCGACCTTCAGCCAGGGTGTGGCGTCAATGCGGTTGCTCGTTGTGCCCATCATCATGATGATGGCCTTGGCGATATCCGGATTGTTCTTGATGTAATCGAGGATGATGAAACTGTCGTGCCCCGGGAGATTGGCATCCAAAAGGATGAGAGGAAAAGGCTTTTTCTTTTCCTTAGCTTCATCGAGCAGGACGGTCGCTTCGTCGGCGCTTTCGGCCTCTTTCACTTTCGCACCCCAGCCGGATGTCAATTCCCTGAGGATGCGCCGGCAGCTCGCGTTATCCTCCACCAAGAAAAGAGGCAGATTCATGAAGGTGAGTTTTGGCTGCGCTATTCTCCTCTCGTCAGAGTCTTGGAGAACTCCGAAGCGAGCGGTGAAGTGGAACTTGCTGCCTTTTCCTACCGTGCTCTCCACCCAAATTTTGCCGCCAAGCAGGTCGACCAACTGGGAGGAAATCGCCAGACCGAGGCCCGTGCCGCCGTATTTTCGGGTCATGGAGCTGTCGGCCTGGGCGAAGACATCAAAAATGATCTTCTGCTTCTCCTCAGGAATGCCGATTCCCGTGTCGGCGATGGTAAAATGGAGGACGACGTCCTTCTCCGACCGGGTCGATTCAGCGACCGTGACAACCACGGCGCCTTTTTCTGTGAATTTGATGGCGTTGCCGATAAGGTTGACCAGGATCTGACGGAGCCGGCCGGGGTCGCCGAGGAGGTCGGGATCCAGACTCGGAGAGATCTCGCAGGCCAAGTCGAGCTTGTTTCGATGGGCCTGGATGGAGAGAGGGGCCAAGGTCTCGAAGAGAAGGTCTTCCAGGCTGAAGACGGTCGATTCCAGCTCGAGCTTTTTGGCTTCAATCTTGGAAAAATCAAGGATATCGTTGATCAAGCTCAACAGGGACTCTGCCGAGGATTTGATCCCCCCCAAGTACTCTTTCTGCTCAGGAGTCAGCTGGGTGTCGAGGGCCAGGTCGGTCATGCCCAAAATCCCGTTCATCGGGGTGCGGATTTCGTGGCTGATATTCGCCAAGAACTCGCTTTTGACTCTGTTGGCGGTCAGGGCCTCTATGCGCGCCCGGACGAGTTCGGAAACATCCGCCACGTTGAGGATAAGACCTTCGTATTGATCATTGCGGCGGATGGGCTTGATCCTGAAAATGACTTCTTTCTCGCCCAAGGTTTTCTGAATTTCGACGGGGGGAGCCCCCGAATCCTTCTTGAAGATCTCGACATATTTTTTCAGGTCTTCCTCCGGCTTTCCGACATAGATGTCCCAGAGAGTCTTGCCCAGGATCTCCGGTTTATTCTTCCCCAAGAGTCTGAGAAAGTAATCATTAATTTCGATGATCCTGTCATCCTGGTCTGCAAAAAGAACCCCCTCGTCAATTCCGGTGATGATCGCCGAGAGCTTGGCCGTCTCTCTCTGGATCGCCGCTTCAGCTCTTTTGCGGTACAGAGCCTCGACGAAGGCCGTCGCCAGAGCTTCTACGGCCTTTTCATCATCCCTGTCATAACCGAATTCTTTGTTGGCCAGGGCTATGACGCCGACAATATGACCGGCATGTTTCAGAGGCGCGCAGAGTAGAGTTTGAAGAGTGGGATGTCCTTTGGGAAATCCGACCCGGCTCGGGTGCGAATCCGGGGCGTTGATGAGCTGGGTCTCGCCATATTTGATGGCCTCACTCCATATTCCTCGGATTCTCATGTTCTTCAGAAGCAGGGGCGCGTTGGATTTGGGAATTGTGCAGGCGTCCCAGGCAAAGTGACTCATGGAGATAATATCCAGGTTATTCTGGTCATTGATCTCGCCGATGAATCCGTACTTGCTCCCCGTGAGTTCTTCAGCCAGGTGGAGACAGAACTCGGCCAAATCAGCATCCGTCTCTTTCGTAAAGACTTTTTGCAGGAGCCTGTTGATGCCGTCCAAAAGAAGGTTCTGTCTTAAGATTTGCGTTTCTGTGCGCTTCCTTTCCGTGATGTCCTTGTCCATGCCGCGGTAGCCCAGAAGCCCGCTTTTTTCGTCGAGTATTGGCAGGGCGTTCGTCAGCAAGCAGACCAATTTCCCATCCCGGGTGAGGTTCCAGTTTTCCAGGTCGACGACCGGCTTTTTTGCGGCCATGATTTCCTGAAAGAAATGTCGGACTCGCTCCGCTTCTGTTTTGGGCATCAGGTCAAACGGCGTCTTGCCGAGGATTTCTTCGCGGTCGTACCCGAGGATCTGTGTGACTCTGCCGGAAGCGAAAATATACCTCCCGTTCCTGTCGATTTCCCAGATCCAGTCGGCCGAGCTGAGGGCAATATCCTGAAATCTCATCTCTGAGTTCTTGAGCTCCTGCAGGATTTTTTTCTGCTCGGAAATATCCCTGTAAATGCCAAAAATGGCCTGTAACTTTCCCTCCTCAATGATCGGAGAGGCGATGACCGAAACTTGGATGGACCGGCCGTCTTTCCTGCGGCGGAGCGTTTCAAAGGAGACTTTCTCGCCGCTGGCGACGCGCTGGGTTATGTTAACGGCGGCATTGAGGTTATCCCGGGGAGCAATGAGTTTATCAATGGTTTGGCCGACGATTTCGTCGTTTTCAAACCCGAACATTCTTTTGAATTCCCCGTTCACTTTGAGGACATGGCCTTCTCTATCTGCGATGATAATGCCCTCCTGGGCGTCTTCAAACAGCTTTTCGAAATAGGCCTTTTCTATCTGGACGTGAGCCAGGTCCGAGACGAGCCTCTTCGTCGTCTTTTCTCGGGCGGCCGGCTCGCTCTGGTAGGACTGTTCTTCCTCTTCCAGAACATAGTCGTCAGGAATTGGCATCCATAGTCCTCTCTGTCAGAAGTAAGACGGTTTGATTTTAGCCGCTCCCTGAGCCCGGTCAATCGCCCTTTTGGGTGAAAACTGGGGTGAATTTCAGGATGGGAACATCACCCGGAGGGGTGAAGAGAGCTCTTAAGGGAAGGGGAGAACGGAGAGGCCGATTTCACCTATTCCAGTTCAATATTTCAGAGAGAAAATGTATAATATAAAATCTAATGGAAGATAACAAGATTGTTGCCATCACTTCAGGAGTGATCCTGGTTGTTGTCCTGGGCGTTATCCTGCGGCTGGCCAAGCCAGTTTTTTTTCCTTTTTTCCTGGCCATTCTGTTCTACTTCATCCTCTCTCCGGCCTTGGATTTCCTAACTCGACTAAAGATTCCTCGAGGCCTGGCCCTCCTTTTTATCGTTGTGGTCGCTTTTTTTGTCCTTTATCTTTTCGGCATCCTCATCTATACCAGCGGCAAAGATTTTGCCAACTCATTGCCCCAGTACAGCGAGAAACTGAATGAGTTCCTTCAATCGGTAAGGCAAGAATTAAAGCTGACCGAGGAGAATTGGGATCCCTGGGCCTGGAGCAAGAGTCTCAATCCCCATAAATTGGCCTCTCTGGTCCTGACTTCTCTGGATAGAATTTTTTCATTTTTCTCTACGTTCGCCCTGATTTTTGTCTTTCTTGTCTTTATGCTGGCGGGACGGGGCAAGCTCAAGGTCAAGGTGGATAAATCGTTTTCTCCGACCCGGGCAAAGAAGGTCAACCAGATCATCGATAACATCGATGGTCAAATCCAGAAGTACTTGATCATAAAAACTGGTATCAGCATCATCTCGGGAATCATCACGACAGCCGTCCTGGCCATCTTTGGCGTCGATTATGCAATCGTCCTTGGCTTCCTGACGTTTGTTCTCAACTACATTCCCAGCCTGGGATCGGTCGTGGCGCTGGCCTTATGCGTTCTGGCTGCGGCCGTTCAATTGAACAGCCTCTGGCCCACTTTATGGATTTTCCTTATTCTCATCGTTATCGATGTCGTCATAGGCAATGTTTTGGAGCCGAAGATGATGGGGCAAGGGCTGGGGCTGAGCCCGCTGGTGGTACTCCTTTCTCTCATTTTCTGGGGCTGGCTGTGGGGGATCCCCGGGATGATCCTGGCTGTTCCTCTTATGGCCGTGGTCAAGATCATTTGCAGCAATATTCCTGCTCTTCAGCCCATTGCCGAAATGATGAGCGGTTGAGCCGATGAGGCTCAGGCCGGGCTGATGATTCTTTTTTGCTCGGAGGCGTCTTTGATCCTGGCGAAACGCCGGCTGAGGTCCTCGATGTAATTCCTGCCCCGGATATTTCTCTTGGCCAGATGCTTAACCGCCACGATGGCATTTTCCAGGCATTTTAGCTTTTCTTCTTTTTTGTATGTTTCCAGGCCTTGGGGAAGAATAATTTTCCTTTGGTAATGGCACTGCTCAATGTTCTGGAATATTGCCTCCCCCAGATCATTTTTCAGTTTGTCTTCTTCTTTCGGGAGGACAAGGGCTGATTTTCCTTTCTCCACTTTTTCTTTGGCATATTCGAGGGCCAGAATCGCCTCTCTGTCGGCAAAGGCGCGGTCTCTTTCTCCATATTCCTCGAGTGGGGCTTCGATGTTCAAGGTCAGCCAGTTGAGCCTTTCATCCTGGAGGATGTCTGCGGAGAAGGTCGGCTTTTTCTCGATGACCTTCTTCTCTTGGTAGGGTTTGTGCTTAATCAGAAAGGAACAGTCGGCCGGACAATGGATTTTCTTTTCCCTCAGGATTCCGCAGCAGAGCGGACAGAGGTCGTTGCCCAGAGCCGGGCAAAGCCTTTTCGCTTTTCTCTCTCTGCAACGGGAGCATTTAATCATGTTCTTTTCTCGCTTCAACAGGTGAGGTGGAACGCGCCAGCTGTTTTTATCTGCGAAAAAAGCTGATTAAAGATCTGCACCGCCTTTTGGGTCTTTTCGATGTGGAGGATAAGGCCTTTCACGCGGGCCGCTTCAAGAACATCCTGCTGCACCTTCATCAGGCCGAAGAATCCCGTCCCGACGACAAGGGCTTCGATATCTTCTTTCAACACATCCTCAAGGTCCACCAAGGCGAGCTTGTGTCCCTCTTTGCGCCACCACGCCGAATTGATCTTTCGGGGCAAGATGACCAAGTCGGCGAAATATTCTTGCCCGTCTATCACCATGGCGCCGAAATCGTAGCTTCGGATCATTTTTTCAGGATAAACGTTTCGCTGGTCAGGGTCTTCATTTTTTTCCCGAGCAAACTCCTTAGGGCAATCTGCGCCGCCTTCTGCTCGGCGCTCTTTTTAGAGAAGCCCTTGGCCTTGGCCAGAGGATAATGCCCGAGACAGACCTCCACGAAAAAGGTCTTTTTGTGGTCTGGTCCGACCGAAGTCAAAGTCTTATAAACGGGCGCAGGAAGGTTCTCCTTCTGAAAATGTTCCTGAAGGGCGGACTTATAATTGTTGATCAGGAACTTGTGGCTGTCCACTTTCTTGTAGGATTTATCGAGGAGCGGGAGGAGCAGTCTCCGGGCTCTATCATAGCCTTGATCCAAATAGACCGCGCCCACCAGGGCCTCCAAGGCTCCGGCCAGAATGGTCCTTTTTTTGCGGCCGCCGCTTCTTTCCTCTCCTATTCCTAGAAGGATGTATTTATCGAGCTTGATTTTTTTGGCAAACTGGGAAAGAGACAGGGTGCTGGCCGCCGCCGCTTTGTACTTGGAGAGCTCGCCTTCGGCAGCGCCGGGGTAGGTGGCGCAGAAAAAATCGGCCAACACAAGCCCGACGACCGAATCTCCAAGGAATTCCAGGACCTCATTGTCCGTCAGACCTTTGGGCTGATTTTCATAGGCATAAGAACTATGGGTCAACGCCCGGAGCAGCAGCTCTTGATCTCGAAAATGAACGCCGATGGCTTTCTCAAGCTGGGCCAGATTCGCGGTCATATTTTTGGGGCTTATGACCAGGGATCAACGATCTTTCCGGCGACGATTGTCATTGTTGGAGCTCCTCTCAGCTTCCAGCCGTGAAAGGGATTGTTCCGGCTTTTGGAGAGAAATCCATGGACGTCCACAACGACCTCTTTGTGCAGGTTGAGGATGGTCAGGTCTGCATCCGCGCCCGCTGCGATGCGGCCTTTATCCTTGAGGCCCAGGATCTGGGCCGGCCGGGTTGATATCATCTCCACGAACCGCGGCAAGGAGATGATGTTTTTGTTCACCAATTTGTCCAAGAGCAAAGAAACCGCTGTCTCCAGGCCGTTGATGCCAAACGGTGCCCGGTCGAACTCGACGTCCTTTTCCTCCGGTGAATGGGGCGCGTGGTCGGTGGCGAAGACATCGATCGCGCCTTCCTTGACGGCAGCTAGAAGGGCCTGAACATCGTCCTGGCCACGCAAGGGAGGATTGACCTTAAGATTGGTGCTGTAGCTCTCGAGAGCTGAGTCGGTGAGGATCAAATGATGCGGCGTGACCTCGGCCGTGACCTTGACTTTTCTTTTCTTGGCTTCCCGAACGAGATAAACGGCGCCGCGAGTGCTGAGGTGAGCGATATGGATTCGGGCGTTCGCCGCTTCGGCCAGGATGACGTCCCGCGCAACCATTATATCTTCGGCTGAGGCGGGGATGCCTTCGAGCCCGAAGAGATGAGAAGAGAAGCCCTCATGCATGAGCCCGTCCTGGCTGAGGCTCGAATCCTCGCAATGGTCAATGATTAGCGCCTGGAGGAAATTCGAGTACTCCAGAGCCCGTCTCATCACAAGACTGTTCTGGATACACTTCCCATCGTCAGAGAAGGCCACGGCGCCGGCGCTGACAAGATCGGCCATATCCGTAAGCTCCTCTCCCTTGAGGTTCATGGTGATGGCTGCGACCGGGAAGATATTCACTCGGGCCCTCTTGTTCGCTTCGGAAAGGATATATTCCGTCACACCTCGGCTGTCATTGACCGGATGGGTGTTGGGCATGGCACAGAGAGAAGTGAACCCTCCTTTGGCGGCAGCAAGGGAGGCCGTGAAAATGTCCTCCTTGTCTTCCTGACCGGGCTCTCTGAGATGGGCGTGCATATCGATGAAACCAGGAGCCACGACGAGCCTTGAAGCATCGACGACCTGGGCATTATCTGCTTCGATCTTGGCTCTGAGGTCGACGATCTTACCCCTGTCGACAAGGATATCCAGGGTCTCATCTATCCCAGAAGAGGGGTCAACGACTCTTCCGTTTTTAATCAGCAGTCTCACGCTCTTTTCCTCCTAAGAGAAGATAGAGGACAGCCATCCGAATCGAGATCCCATTTTCGACTTGTTTCAAGATGACTGATTTCACCGAATCGGCCATTTCCGAGGAGATTTCCACTCCGCGGTTAATCGGGCCTGGATGCATGATAATGGCATCTTTATTGGCCAGACAGTATCTTTTTTCTGTCAGGCAATAGAGGTTACGGTATTCTCGAGTGGACGGAAAGAAGTTGGCTTTCTGCCTTTCCTTCTGAATGCGAAGCATCATGATGACGTCCGCCCCTTCCAGAGCTCTGTCCAGGTCGTAAGAGATTTGCGTGCCGAAATTCTTGAACTCTGCCGGAAGAAGAGGAGGGGGGCCGACAAGAGTCACCTGAGCTCCCACTTTCTGAAGTAGAAAGACGTTCGAGCGGGCCACCCTGCTGTGCAGGATGTCGCCAACGATAACGACCTTAAGGTTCTTGAAGCTTTTCTTCTGTTGCCTTATGGTGAAGGCATCGAGCAGGGCCTGGGTAGGATGTTCGTGCGATCCGTCACCCGCGTTGATGACGTGAGAGCGGCAGAATGTCGAAACGAAGTAGGGAGCCCCAGAACATGAGTGCCTGATGATCAGGGCGTCGGGGTTCATGGCCTCAAGGTTGAGAACCGTGTCCTTCAATGTCTCTCCCTTGACCACGCTGCTCGTCTGCTGGCTGAAGTTGATGATGTCGGCGCTCAGTCTTTTGGCGGCCAGCTCAAAGGAGCTGCGCGTCCTCGTACTCGGCTCAAAAAACAGGTTGACGACGGTCTTGCCTCTCAAGGTCGGGACTTTTTTGACCTCTCGGGTGGAGATCTCGGCCAGGGATTCAGCAGTATCCAAAATCGTCATGATATCCGAGACGTCGAGATTCTGAATGCCCAGGAGATGTCTCTGCTTAAATTCCAACATGCGTCTCCTATTCGAGCTTGGCGGACTCGGTGATGAGGACCTCATCCGTCTCATCGATTTCCATGAGCCTTACCTGGACGATCTCCCTCTTGGACGTGGGAAGGACTTTTCCCGTATAGTCTGCGCGAATGGGCAGCTCGCGGTGTCCGCGGTCGATGAGCACAAGAAGCTGGATACTTTGCGGTCGTCCCAGGTCAAAAAGGCTGTCCATGGCCGCCCTGATCGTCCGTCCTGTAAAAAGGACATCGTCGATGAGAAGAACATCTTTTTTGGAAATGGGAAAGTCGATTTCCGTTTTTTGGACCATGTGCTGAGTTTCGAGCTCGGAGAAATCATCCCGGTAGAGAGTGATGTCTAAAACTCCCACGGGAATATCGATTTTTTCAAGCTCTTTGATCAGCTGGGATATACGCTTGCCCAAATAAATTCCCCTGGTTCTTATGCCCACGATCACCAGGTTTTTCAGGTTGCGGTTCCGCTCCAGGATCTCGGTCGTCATCCGGTCAAGGGATCTTTTAATTTTGCCGGCGTCCATGACCCTGGCTTTGATTTTTTCGTCCATGAGCAGTCTCCTAAATTCTTGACGAATCTCCCATGAAAATGCACCAAGCGGGGAAAAAAGTCAATCCTTTCTGTGAGCAAAGAATTTCTTGGCAGCGGCAATATCTTGACGGATCCGCTTCACCAGAGCTTGCGAGGTGCGGAATTTTCGCTCAGCCCTGAGCTTTTTGAGAAAGCGAAGCCTGATCTTTTTTCGGTAGGCATTTCCTTGAAAATCCAAAAGGAAGGATTCAATCTCAAGCGTGTGCTCTCCGAACGTCGGACGAGTCCCGATATTGGTCACGGAAGGATAGTTCCGGCGGCTGATTTGTGCTTCTGTGAAAAAGACGCCTTCTGGCGTGATTTCATTGATTGTCTGAGTGTTGGTGGTGGGAAACCCGAGAGATGTCCCTCTCGAGGCACCTTTTATGACCGTCCCATCGATTTCGTAAGGCCGGCCCAGGAGGGCATTGGCGTTTTTAATTTTCCCCTGAGCAAGGAGGAGCCGGATGAGACTGCTGCTGACGACCTGGCCGTTATGGGCAACGGCCGGGATCGGATGAATGATAAATCCGAGTCTTGAACCGAGTCGCCGAAGGTCATCGATCGTGCCGGAGCGGTTGCGGCCAAAACGGAAATTCTCCCCGACAATAACCTCCTTGGCTCGGAGAGAGCGGACAATGATTTCCCGAACAAATTCCTGGCCTGACAAGCTCGAGAACCTCCGGTCGAAAGGCGTGACGACAATGGCCTGGATGCCATGCGCCCTTATTCGCGCCAGTCTCTGGGCCAGGGTTTGAATCATGGCGATGCGGCTCCTGCCTAGAACTCTTTCTGGATGGGGGGAGAATGTCAGGACAAGAGAATAAAGTCGCCTCTCCCTGGCTCTATCGACGAGGAACCGCAGAATCTTTTGATGCCCGAGGTGAACGCCGTCGAAGTTCCCTATTGCTACTGCCGCAGGACGGGTTGGAGGCGGCCAGCGATCGAGTCCTTTAAAGACCTGCATGGCTTCAGTATTTAATGATCTTGGCCTTCTCCAAGTAATGCATCTTCAGCTGTTCGAGGCACGATTGGAGGAATTTCTCCTCATCAGGATTGAGATTTCCCTTGGTCCTGTCCTTCAGGAGGTCAAGGATATCGATCAGCCGGCGGGCCAATTCCACATTCTCTTCGCCCTTGGGCTCAGTCGTGTCTTCCAGGATGCCCATCTTGAACAGGGCTTGGGTATAAAACGGAAAGACGATGGAACTGAAATCGAGGGGCGGAAGGAACTCCTTCTTGGATTCTCCGTTTTCCGATTTTATCGGGTCCTTCTCTGAAGAATCTTTTTCCGACATTATCATCCTCTTGGTTGATTTTATCTCTATCGGGCAAGCAGGAATTAATATTTATTCGGGCCCAAGTTATGTTCTTAGAAGGCTATATTACTTTTTTATGCGGAAGAATTCAAGGGGGAGAAAAGATGGAGCCGACGATAAGAGCGGGAGAAAAATTTGAGAGGCTTGTCGAGATCTGAGGGTCTTACGGAGCCAAGACGGCTGGCCCTGGGACACGTGAGCCTTGAGGATAGAGGACAGACCTGGGACGAGCTGAAGAAAAAACCGAAGGGTTAGGACGCTTGCGCCGATTTTTTTCTCAGGACAAGGCTGGCTTTGATGAACTCGTCCAGCTCGCCGTCCAAGATTTTATCGACATCCCCGGTCTCTACTTTCGTGCGCAGGTCTTTGATCATCCGGTAGGGGTGGAGAACGTAGGACCTGATTTGATTGCCCCAGGCGATATCCGACTTGGATTCCTCCATTTTTTCGAACTTTTCAAGCTGCTTTTTCTTCTCCCTTTCATAGAGCCGGGCCTTGAGGACCTTCAGCGCGGCCGCTTTGTTCTTGTGTTGAGACCTTTCGCTCTGGCACTGGACGACAATCCCGGTAGGAATATGGGTGATGCGGACGGCCGAATCGGTGACATTGACGTGCTGGCCGCCCCGGCCCGAGGACCGGTAAGTGTCTATCCGCAGGTCCTCGGGATTGATAGCGATGGCAATATCCTCCTCGACCTCAGGGAAAACGAACACGGCGGCAAAAGAGGTGTGGCGCCTTTTATTGGCGTCAAAAGGCGAGATCCGGACAAGGCGATGAACCCCGGATTCCTGGCTCAAGTTGCCGTAAGCATAGTCGCCTTCCACACGGACGGTAACGCTTTTAATCCCGGCTTCCTCGCCGGGCATGATATCGAGGACCTCAGTCTTATAGTCAATGCGTTCGGCGTACCGAAGGTACATCCTGAGGAGGATCTGGGCCCAGTCCTGTGATTCGGTCCCACCGGCCCCGGGATGGATCGTCAGGATGGCATTCCTGCCGTCATCTTCCTCAAAAAAAAGGGTTTGAAGTTCGGCTTCTTCAAGTTTTTTCCCGAATATAGTCAAGGCTCGCTCGAGGTCTTCAGCAACATTTTCCCCCTCCGCGGCCAGCTCAGCGAGGACTTCGACTTCTTCCTTTTTTTCCTCCAGGCCGGAGAAAAAACGTAGGCCCCGGTCTAACTTCTTTTTTTTCTGCTGCAGGGATTGGAACTTTGTTTGATCCTGCCAGGTGTCCGGCGAAGTAAGCTCTTTATGGATAGCTTGGGCTTCGGCTTTTTTGCTGGCTATGTCAAAGAAAGCCTCTGAGCTCTTCAAACTTGAGCAGATGTTGTTTGATCTCTGCTTCAAGCTCAGATGACTTGTCTGCTGCGGTCTGCTTTTTTTCTTTCATCGGCTCTCTTTGCCAAGGCCAGAATAAAGAAGATGCAGGTCAAAGTCAAGCTCAGGACGGGAAGCACGTCGCCAAAGCGGGCATAGAAAGAGAGTTTTTTAAGGGGCGTAATATCTCCCGTCAAATAGGTCTGGGTCATGAGCTCTGAGCGGGAGAGAATCCGCCCGCAGGGGTCGACGATTCCGCTTATGCCCGTTGTCGCGGCCCGTAGCAGGAAACGCCTGTTCTCAACCGCCCTGAACACGGCAATCAAGAAATGCTGGTAAGGAGCCGGGCTTGTTCCATACCAACCGTCGTTGGTGATGGTCACGAGGAATTCGGCGCCCTTTTCCGAAAATTTGCAAACAAGCTTGGGAAAGATGACCTCATAGCAGATAGGGGAACCGAATTTTTTCCCCTCGAAAGAATGCAGGACATGCTGTTTGCCAGGAGTTACATCCCCGATCGCGTGAGTCACCTTTTCAATAAAAGAGAATATTTTCTTATAGGGAGTGTACTCGCCAAAGGGAACGAGATGCATTTTGTAATATTGCGTCATGGAGAGGTCGGGGCTGAGGCAGAGGGCTGTATTGAAATAACGGAGTTCACCGCCTTCGGAAGCGGTTTCGTTGGTGCCGAGAAGGAGTGTGCACTTTGTCTCCCTGACAAATTGAAAAAGCGTCTCCTTAAAAGACCTGTAGAGCGGTTCGTTGCAGCTAAAACAGAGAGGGACGGAAAATTCCGGCCAGATGATCAGCCTGGCCCCCTGCAGATAGGCCTGGCGGCTAAGGTCGAGATGCTGTTTGAAAAGGCCCTCGATCTCGGGCGCAGAAATGCGGTCCCAGTAAATGTCCGAGGAAACGTTCCCCTGAAGCACAGCCGCTTTGAAAGTGTCTTTCGAAGGGGCGGGGACCTTGAGGCTGAGGAAGCCGGCCAAATGGACAGCCAGAACAGCCGCCAGGGCCAAGGAAAAAGGCCATCTCTTCCGGCTTTTTAGGGACAGGACAAAAAAGCTCTGGAGGAGGACGAGCACGAAGGAAAGCCCGTATACTCCCGCCACTGAGGCCGTCTGGAGAAAGGCGATATTTTTTACCTGACTATAGCCCAAAAGGCCCCAGGGAAAACCGGTCAGGAAAAAGGTGAAGATATATTCAAAGGCAACCCAGATGAAAGGCGCCAAAATGAAGCCTGACTGAGGGAAGGCTGAGCGCAGCGCAGCAAAAATAAAGGCAAAGCCTGCCCAGGAGAGGGCCATCAGAATGATAAGCAGAAGGTATATGAGAAAGCTCAATATCGCAGAAAGATTGCCGTAATGCGCCGGAACCGCTGGGATCCAATAGAGCAGGATGGCGTAATAGACAAAACCCCCCGAGAATCCCAGAAAGAATGACCGCCCAGGCCTTTTTCTAAGCAGAGAAAAGAACAGGGGTATAAGACAAACCCAGGCCAGAAAGAATAAATTGATCTTGGGAAAGCAGAAAGCCGTAAGCGCGCCGCTTAAACAGGCTAATAGAAAGGACATGGCCGCTGGATTCTTTAATCTCTGACGATGAAATAATCTGTTTTCCTTCCGGCCGCTGAGGCTAACTTTGTTCTGGCGGATTCTGCTTCTTCCTTGGTTTGAAATCCCCCAATCCTCACCCGGAAAACAGGCTTTCTGTCCGTGGGGAGAGGGTCTAAAATAAGGGCCGGGTAGCCCTGAGTCTTGAATTTTTGGGCCGTGGATAAAGCAGCCGGCCTGTCTGCGAGCGCACCGACTTGGACGTAATAAAGGTTCGTTTTCGCTGCGGGAACACTCTCGGTGACCTTTGCCTCCAGCTTGGGCTCCACCTTCTTGTCCGTTTCTCTCTCGGGCTCGACTTTAAGAGCTGCTTTTGGCTCTTCCTTGGGCTTTTCGACGGGGGCCTGTTTTTGACCGGGGGCAGCCTGCCTCGTGGATGTCTTGGCGGGCTGCAGCAACGGCTTTGTCTCCGGGAGGGATATCTTCTCTTTGACCTGCTCAGGCTGCTGCTGGGCGATGAGGTTCGATTTCTGGGCGATTTTAGCGTGCTTTTTCCCCACAGAAACTCCAAGCAGGAAGATGATGACCCCGATGATCAGAATCCCCAGAAATATAATGGCCAGCTGAGTACTGGAGACCTGCAATTCTCTGAATTCTCTGTTTTTCATCATGGTTTCTCGGACTTCGCTTTCTCATAGCCAAAAGATTTCAAAATTTCGATGGGCAGGGGAAAGACGATCGTCGAATTCTTCTCGACGGCGATCTCCGTGAGGGTCTGGAGATAGCGTAGCTGAAGGGCCTGCGGATTTCGAGAGATGATCTCTGCGGCGTCGGTCAGCTTGGAAGCAGCTTGGAACTCTCCATCGGCATGGATGACCTTGGCCCTTCTTTCTCTTTCCGCCTCGGCCTGCTTGGCAATGGCCCTGACCATGTTGTCGGGCAAGTCAACGTGCTTTGTTTCGACGAGCTGGACCTTGATCCCCCAGGGATCGGTGTGCTTGTCCAGAATGTCCTGGAGCTGGGCATTGAGCTTCTCTCTCTTAGAAAGGAGGTCGTCGAGTTCGACCTCGCCGAGCACACTGCGCAAGGTCGTCTGGGCAAGCTGGGAGGTCGCATAAAGATAATCTTGGACTTCGATGATCGCTTTGAGCGGGTCCATGACGCGGAAATATACGACGGCATTCACCTTGACCGAGACGTTGTCCTTGGTGATGACATCTTGCGGCGGGATGTCCAGGGTAATAATCCTCAAGCTGACCCTGATCATCCTGTCGATCGGAGCAAAGACAAAAATAAGACCGGGGCCTTTGGGATGGGGGAGGACGCGTCCCAGGCGAAAGATAACGCCGCGTTCATATTCCCTTAAGATTTTGATCGAGTTCAACAAATATAGGACGACAAAACCGACGACGATAATAGGAAAAGTAATCATTTTGACCTCCTCAGTCTATGTCAAGTCAGATTTTTTGCACGCGTATCTTAAGGCCGTTCAAGACCTGGATGACCTTGACTCGGCTGCCCCTGGGGATCTCTCCAGTCGTTTCGGCATTCCACAGCTCCCCATGGACAAAGACCTTCCCCTCCGGGTTGAGGTCGGTCTCAGCGACACCGATTTCGCCGATGAGCCCTTCCTTCCCCGTTTGGACCTTTTTGGCGTGGGCCCGGATCACCAGGAAGACGAGGAACAAAAAGACCACCCCAAAGCTGACGGCCACAGGAATGACGAATCTAAGGCTGGGCCTGAGCTCCGGAATAGGCGCATTGATAAGCATGATGGACCCGATGACCATAGCCGCTATTCCTCCGACGGAAAGAATTCCATAACTATGGACCTTGACCTCCAAGATGAACAACCCGATAGCCAGCAGGATGAGCAGGAGCCCGACATAATTGATGGGCAAAATCTGGAAAGAGAATATGGCCAGAAGCAGACAGATGCCTCCCATAACCCCGGGCAGAATGGCCCCGGGGTTAGAAAACTCAAAATAGAGGCCGAGAAGCCCGAGCATAAGCAGGATGTAAGCCAGGTTAGGGTTGGAAATGGTGAGAAGAAACTTCTGCCTGGTCGACATCGGGATTTCAATGATGGGTTCGTCCTTGAGATGCAACAGCAGGTCTTCGCCGTTGAATCGCTTGATGATTTTATTGTCAAAATGATCGATGATCTCCTGCTCGTTCTTGGCAACGAGGTCGATCAACCCGAGCTCGAAGGCTTCCTTTTCTGTATAAGAGAGGCTTTTCCTGACAGCGTCTTCCGACGGCTGGACGGACCTTCCCCTTTTTTCAGCCAGGGTTTTGATATAGGCAGCCGCGTCATTGGTGACTTTCTCCTCCATGGTCTTGTCCATTCCTTGGCCGGTGAGGGAAACCCCGACCGGATGGGCGGCCCCCGTGCTAGTCCCTGGAGCCATCACGAAAAGATCGCTAGCGATGGCGATATAAAAACCGGCCGAGGCGGCCCGAGCGCCGCTCGGGCTCACGTAAGTGGCCAGCGGCACTTTGGAGACGAGAATTTTCGCGATGATCTCCCGCATCGAGGAATCCAGACCTCCCGGCGTATTCAGGACCAGGATGATCAAACCGGCGTTTTCTTTCTCCGCGTGTTCGATGCTCTTGATAATGTACTCAGAAGAGATGGGATGGATGGGAGCGTCGACCGTAATTTTTAGAATCGCGGCGTTGACCTGGAGCGACAAAAGAACAAAGCAAAAGAGAAGAAGGGAATTTTTTTTCATCGTGTTCTCATTATATGAACTCGAGAAAATCAAGTCAATAATACGTCTTGACTTTTTATTTGTGATTCATTAATTATTATCTATCGTCCGACCGGATCAGAGGAGATTCACATGATTAAGAATGATATTGCCCTTGCTATTGAGAAGAATTCGGAATTCAACAGGGCCAAATCATTGTTAATCGTCGAATCCATATTGGCGGCCTTAAAAGAGGCCTTGACCAAGAATCAGAAGATCGAGATCAGGGGATTTGGGAGCTTCAAGGTCGTCAACAAGAAAACGGGCTTCGGTCGGGATATCCGCCGGAAAAGACAGATCAAGATAGAAAAGGGAAAACGGATCAAGTTCCGTTCCGGCCAAGACCTGAAGAACACCCTGGTCAAAAAATAAACCCGAGTGATCCTCGCGCATAACCTCGTCGACCCACTCTCCGGCAAACGCAGGAGAGGACATCCTCGGATTCTCGAGACAGGGGAGATTCAGCCATGAAGAACAAACCATCCCAGAAGCGCTCTTCGGCGGGATTGAGGACCCATTCACTCCTTGCGAGAAAGAGCAAAGTCGAGGTCAAAGACTTCGCCAAGGATTATTCGCCCTCGAGCGGCCTGGAGGGATTTCTTGGCAGCCTTCCCAACATTTTGGCCGCCAGGGATTTCAAAGAATTTATTTCTCTCGTCCGGGCGGCCAAGTCGAAAAAAAGAGCCATCCTTTTTGCCCTGGGCGCCCATGTGATCAAGGTGGGTTTGAGCCCGGTGATCATCCAGCTGATGAGAGAGGGCTGGGTCACCGGGCTGGCCCTGAATGGAGCCGGCATCATTCATGACTTCGAAATCGCCTTTGCCGGCCGGACTTCAGAGGATGTCGCTTCCGGGGTCAAAGACGGGACGTTTGGTATGGCCAAGGAAACCGGGGAACTTTTAAACAGGGCCATAAGGGCGGGCGCCAAGCAGGGGATCGGGTTGGGAGATGCAGTCGGCAGAATGATTGCCGCCTCGCGCTTTCCTTATAAACACCTGAGCCTCCTGGCGGCTTCATCCGATCTTGGCATTCCCGTCAGCGTCCATGTGGCTGTGGGGACAGACACGATCCACTTCCATCCGGAAGCAAGCGGCGAGGCCATCGGAAAAACATCCTTGGCTGATTTTTTTCTCTTCTGCTCTCTCGTGGAAAGCCTTGAAGGAGGAGGAGTCTTCATCAACGTCGGCTCAGCCGTCATCCTGCCCGAAGTCTTCCTCAAAGCGGTATCCTTCGTCAGAAACAGGGGCAAGGCTCTGGACGATTTTTCCACCGCGGTTTTTGATTTCATCCATCACTATCGTCCGTCTCAAAACGTCGTCCAGAGACCCGTGGGCAAAAAAGGGAAGGGGTTTTACTTTATCGGGCATCACGAAATCATGATTCCCCTTTTGGCCGCCGCCCTGCTGGTCTAGGACGTTTTCGACTTCCTGCGGTAATCGGACAGAAGACCTTGATAGACAGCCTCCGTCTGCCTGGCTGTTTCGTCCAAGGTGCCGGATGTGTCGATCACGTAATCGGCATATTTCAGCTTTTCTTCCAGCGGCATCTGGCTACGAATTTTCTTGAGGGCTTCGGCACGGCTGATCTTATCCCTTCCCATCAGCCTCCGGATCTGCGTCTCTTTTCCGCAGCGGACAACGATGACTTTATCAAAGAAACTGGCGAACCCGGATTCGACGGTTAAAGCCGCCTCGGACACAAATATCTTGTAGCGGCCTTTTTTCTCCAGTCGCCGAATTGCCTCCATTTTCTTTTCCAGGACGAGAGGGTGAATGAGGCTGTTGAGAAACTGCCGCTCTTTTTTATTTGAGAAGATGATGACACCCAGTTTGGAGCGATCAATTGTTTGGTCGGGATTCAGGACCTCCGGGCCGAAGTGAGAGACTATTTTTATCCAGGCCGGGAGGCGGGGTTTCATCAGGTCGCGGGCGACTCGATCGGCAGAGTGGATATAGCAAGCGCGCAGTTTTAGCATCCGGGCGACGACGGACTTGCCTGTCGCAATCCCTCCCGTGAGCGCGACGGTCAAAATGCTCATGATGGGGTCGGCCTGCTCTTCAGAATGATGTCATCGCTGCCCAGACTCGCCAATTCTTGAGGAATGAGATCCGGGCTGACGGGTCTGAACCGGAAAATTACTTTGATTTCTTCTTTTTTTCGGATTCAACAAAATTGAAATCTTTGCTGAAGCGGATGGCCACGCCTTGCCTCTTGCCTTTCTTGTCCGGTTCTTCAAGGCGGACGGTGATTCCCCCAAGATGGAGCTTAACCTCTTTGCCTCCCGTTAGCTTCGGGGGAAGGTCGATCATAAGGTTGAGCTTCGAGCCGACGATGACGCCGGAATCCAGGCAGAAATAGGCTCCCGTGGAGCTGATATTCTCGAGCGTGGTGAATTCTTTAAATTGTTCTCCGTGGGGGAGTTTCCCCTCGATGGTCGTCGGGAGGGGCAAGTCAAAGCGCCATTCCCTTCGTCGATTGGTCCGGACCACAGGCAGGGGAATTCTCTTTTTGGATTTTTGAACTTTCTTCATCTCAACCTCTGATTTTTTTAGGTTTCATTAAAATAGGGCAGAATTAATGGCATAAAGGGCCAGCTGCAACCGGCTGTGGGTATCGAGCTTGGCATAGATGCTCTTGATATGAGACCGGACCGTGTTTTTACTGATAAAAAGGATCTCGGCGATTTCATCGTTGCTCTTGCCCTGCCCGATCAGCCTGAGGACCTGGAATTCGGTGGGGGTTAGCTGGTCCAGAGTTTTTTCCTTGAGGTCTCTTCCGACCACGGAGATGATCCGGTCCATGATGCTGCTCATCTTGTCCCGGGGAAGCCAGATTTCTCCTTTGTGGATAACGCGGATCGCTTCGGAGAGTTGACTGGACGGGTCGGTGAGGTCGAAATATCCCCGGGCGCCAGCATTGATGAGCCCGACGATTTCTTCATGGGAGGGAATACTGCCCAGGATCAGCAACTGGGATTTGCTCTGGAGCTTGGAGATCTCCTTGATCGCCTTGCAGATTTCCCTCATATTGGGCAGGGGCTCCGTGTTGGCAAAGAGGATGACGTGCGGCCTGAGTTTTTTGATCGAATCCATGAACGTTTCGATCGTATTCTTTTCTACATTCGTGATCTCAATCCCCGCGTCCACTTCCAGAGCTCTGAGGATGCCCGAGAGGATGATTTCAGAGGGACAGAAAATGAGGATTTTGATTCTTTTTTCTTCCGTGGTTATTGGTTTTTTATTCATAGTTCTCTCCCTCTTTGGTCTTTCTTAACCCCTGAGCCAAAGAGGTATATCAATTCTCCGGTAGGCAAAATTCTATTAAATCGATGAATTCTTGTCAAGGAAATAATTGCCCAAAGACGGGAAGAGAGATGTCTATTAATTGATCGAGGGAGGAATCGGAAGCAGGCGGAATTTTTTGTCCAGCCGCACGGATACAAGCTGCTTTTTGCCAGCCCGTGCCGAGTCATTTTGCATGAGAATGACCGTGCCGGAGAGGCGAAGCTTGAAATGATTCTCCAGGATCAGCGTCTTGGGGATGTCTAGGGCCAAGTCCAGCTTAGACCCCAGCATAACTCTTGACTTGAGCCAGACCGTAGCCTCTTCCGAGCTTATGGACAAGACTTGGGTTTTTTCCCTGAACTTGTTTTCCAGGGCATCCACGCCCGTAACCAAAGCTGGGAGAGAGAGCTCGAAGGCGCGCTCTCTCTTCCCGGCTCTGGCCGCGCCATGGGTGGAGGGTTTGGAGAGTTCTTCCTTTTCGTTCATTTCCGCAGACCAATTTTCGTCGGCTTCTTCTCTGAGTTCAATCGCTCTTGGGGATGAATCAGAGGGTGATTTTTTTGACATTCTTATCATCCACAGAGATTAGGCAACTTGGCTTCATCCTGCCTCTGGGCGCGGTCTTGATGATCTTGAACGCGCCGGCAAGAGGCCTATCCATTTCCTTCGACTGAGGACAGGGGGGCCTCAATCGTCCGCTTTGATAAAATACTTGCTTTCAAACCTCAGAGAGACCCGCTGTCTGGAGGGGTGCGAATGATTAGCCTCCACGAGAGCCACTTTGCCCTTGATGACGAGCTTCAGGTTCTTATCTTCGGCCAATGCTGGGGGCAGGTCGATGATCAGCTTCAGCTTGGACCCAAGAGCGATGGCGTTCGGCAGATTGAATGAAGCGCCCTTATGGCTGATATAGAAGAGCACGGTTTTTTCCTGGAATGTCTTTCCCGCGGCATCTTGCCCTTCTACGACCGTCGGGAGAGGAAGGTTGAAGGCCTGGCCCTTCCTCTCTGCTTTGTCCAGATGAAAGAGCGAGGATTTCGATCGCATATTCGCTTCCTTTTCCTTTGTGTAGAGCCTACGATGCCACGGCCTTTTTCATGGGTCAATCACCCTTTTGGATGAAATCAGGGGTGAATTTCCTGGGGCGAATTTTTAGTTCTTTTTCATTGGCCCATCACCGTGGAGAACTAGCCTTGAGAGGCGCGGTTGGGTCGGAGCGTTCCTTGACAAAAATGAGGGGCGCGGATAGAATGAGCCAATACTCAAGAGAGCGGAGACTTCCGTGATCAAAGACGAACGTTTTGTCAAGCAGATCACTCCCAAGAGCGAGGATTTTTCCAAATGGTATGTGGAGATCATCCGTAAAACGGAGATGGCGGATTATGCCCCGATGAAGGGCATGATGATCATCCGTCCCTATGGCTACTCGATTTGGGAGAACCTCCAGCGGCTGATGGACAAGCGGATCAAGGACACCGGCCATGTCAATGCCTATTTCCCTCTTTTCATCCCGGAAAGCCTGTTCCAGAAGGAGATGGATCACCTGGAGGGGTTTGCGCCCGAAGTGGCCTGGGTTACCCACGGAGGGACAGAAGAACTCGAAGAACGGCTGGCTGTCCGGCCCACTTCCGAGGCCATTATCGGCTCGATGTATTCTAAGTGGATCCAGTCGTGGCGGGATCTGCCTGTTTTGATCAACCAGTGGGCCAACATCGTTCGCTGGGAAAAAGTAACTCGTCCGTTCCTAAGGACAACCGAATTCCTTTGGCAGGAGGGACATACGGCTCACGAGACCTTTGAGGAAGCTCAGGAAGAGACCATCAAAATCCTCTACCTGTACAAGGAATTTGTCGAAACGGAGCTGGCTATTCCCGTGATCGAAGGACGGAAAACCCTGAGCCAAAAATTTGCCGGTGCCTTGGAAACCTATGCGATCGAGGCTCTGATGTCGGACGGGAAAGCCCTGCAGATGGGAACATCCCATAACCTCGGCCAGCATTTTTCCAAAGTCTTTGACATCCGCTATGAGGACAGAGACCAGAACCTCCAGTATGTCTGGCAGACCTCATGGGGGGTCTCGACGCGATTGATCGGGGCTTTGGTGATGATGCATGGAGATGACTCCGGGTTGAGGCTCCCTCCTCAGGTCGCGCCCGTGCAGGTCGTGATTGTTCCCATATCCATCGGCAATTGGAAAGAAACCATTCTGCCTGTAGCGCTGCAGATAGAGAAAGATCTCGGGCAAAGCGGACTTCGTGTCAGGCTTGATGCCAGGGAAGAATTCACTCCCGGATGGAAATTTTCCGAGTGGGAGATGCGGGGCGTTCCTCTTCGTCTGGAGATCGGTCCGAAAGACATCCAGGAAAACCGCGCTGTGCTGGTCAGAAGGGACATCAAAAGAAAGGACTTTGTCGGCCTGGACAATCTCGTCCAGCGGATTCCCCAGACACTCAAGGATATTCAAGTATCCCTCTTCGAACAGGCTCTGAAATTTAAACTCGAAAACACGCACGCCGTCGAGGATTATCAAGAGTTCAAAAAAGTGATCGAGTCGAAAAGAGGCTTTCTAAAGAGTTGGTGGTGCGGGGACGCGTCCTGCGAAGACAAGATCAAGGAAGAGACCATGGCCACCATCCGGGTTATTCCGCTGAACCAGGAGAACAAAGAACCTTCTGGAAAATGCATCTCCTGCCAGAAAGAAGCCAAGGAACTTGTCTTCTTTGCCAGAGCCTACTGATGAACCCGCAAGCCTTATAGATTCGGGGACTTTCTTGTTAGAGAACGACAACGGATTCGCCGGGCCAAGAGAGAGCATGGTCAACCTTCAGATCCAGGCCCGCGGAGTCAAGGACGAAAAGGTCCTCCGGGCCCTGAGGAAGGTCCCGCGGCATTTTTTCGTTCCCGATGAGCTCAAGCCCTATGCTTATGCCGATGAACCGCTTCCTATCGGCGAAGGACAGACGATTTCTCAGCCATATATCGTGGCCTATATGACAGAAGCGCTCGATCTCAAGGGCGGGGAAACGGTCTTGGAGGTGGGAACAGGCTCTGGCTATCAAACAGCCGTGCTGGCCGAAATCGTCAAGCAGGTCTATACCATTGAGGTTATCAGCACGCTCTCGTCAAGAGCCCAGGAACTGTTGCAGAAGCTTGGGTATGCTAACATCCATTTTAAGATCGGAGATGGGACCTTTGGCTGGCAAGACAACGCTCCCTATGATGCGATCATGGTGACTGCGGCGGCGCCTGCGGTGCCGAAAAAATTGCGGGAACAACTCTGCTCTGCCGGCAGAATGATCATTCCGGTCGGGGAGGGGTTTCAGGAGTTGGTTGTCGTCGTCCGGGAAAAGGAGCATTTCAAGAAGAAGAAGCTTCTGCCGGTTCGTTTTGTGCCCCTGATTTCAATGCATTGAGACGGAGACGAGAAATGAAAAGAAGGTACCTTCTGACTTTGTCGCTGTGCCTGCTCTTTTGCTCAGGCCAAGCCGGGAAAAAGGCCTTCGTCAAGGTCTATTTTCCAAATGGATTTGCCGTAACGGCCGAACTCGCCATAACTGATGAACAAAGACAGCAGGGGCTGATGTTTCGGGAGAGACTCAATGACGACCAGGGCATGCTATTTCTTTTCGAGGAGGAAGGGATCAACTCCTTCTGGATGAAGAACATGAGATTTTCTATTGATATCTTGTGGTTGGACATCCAAAAAAGGGTTGTCCACCTCGAGCCCAATGTCCCGCCCTGCCCGAGCGACCCTTGCCCCTCTTATGTACCGGGCGCTGCCGCTATGTACGTCTTGGAGCTGAAAAGCGGAAGCGCAGAAAAGCAGGGCCTCCGCCTTTATGACCGGCTCGCTTTCGTCCTGCCGAAGAATATCAGCGGACCTCAAAATCCGCGACTTTAGTCGCAGACTTTCCGCTCAGTTTATCTTTGAGTACCGCCTTGAATTTATATTTCCCCGCCGGAACCTGACCTCCCAAAGTGATGTTGTTCTGGGCAAAGAGGTCCATGACCGGAGCCCTGGCTGTATAGTGGAAGTCGAGGGCGTTAGGCCATTCCTGGAGGACTTCTCCTTTGTCATTAAGGAGGGCCATGTCTTGGGTATACCAGATTTCGTAGAGTCCTTCTTTTTTGCTGGTAAAAACATTGACGGGTTCGTAGTAAACTAAAAGGTCTGCGTTTTTGTCCAAGACCGGGTTGGGAAGAGGGACATAGGAGCCGAACCCGATGATGTTTGAGCAAAAGGCAAAATTACGGAATCCCAGCTCGCCGGCGTTCTGCATCTCGATGATCTTTTCCTTGAGTTTGAGGATTTCATCGCTTTGGCCGAACAATAGACCCAGCGCCAGGAAGAAAATAGCGCCGCACATCACGGACTTTTTCATGCGACCTCCTTTGTCGTCTGACGTTTTGGAAAGAGGAATTATATTGGAAACACAGGGAATTTCAAGGAGAAATGAAAATGAGCTTTTCCAGTTCTGCCGCGACGTGAACAGAGGCGCTTTCCTGGCCGAGACTCTCTCCGATTCGTAGGAATTCTGCTTTCATGTTCGCTCTTGCTTTCTCGGAAAAGAGGAGCTCTTTGGCTTCTTGCGCAAGTCTTTCGGCGTTGAATTGGCGCTGGATGAGCTCGGGAATGATTCTTCTTCCGGCGAGGATATTGACGATGCTGTAGTTGTGGATTTTCAAGAGCCGGCGGAAAGGATAGTAGGTCAGGGGGGAGACCCGGTAAAAAGCGATTAGGGGCGTTCCCAACAGAGCGGCTTCGAGGTTGGCCGTCCCGCAGGCCGAAAGAGCGAGGTCGGAGTAGGCGATGGCTTCATAGCCGTCGGCGTCAAGAACCCGGATGTCCCTTTCTTCGGAGGACAGGAAACGGCTAAGATAGCCCCGATCCAAGCTTTCGGCCAGGACCAAGAGAAAACACGCCGGAACATCTCTTTTCATTCTGCCGACGGCCTGGACGAGAATGGGCAGATTGTTTTTCACTTCGGTCTTCCGGCTTCCTGGAAGCAGAGCGATGAGCCGGCTTGCGGGAGGAAGCGAATATTTCTTGAAAAATTCCTCGCGGCCCAGCCGCGTTTTGACCTTTTCTTTGAGTGGGTGTCCGACGAACGTAGCGGGAATGCCGTGCTCCTCGTAGAGCGCCAGCTCAAAAGGAAAAATAAGACACATCCGAGTGACGACGTCTTTGATTGTCTTCAGCCGGCTGCTCCGCCAAGCCCAGACAGTGGGGCTGATATAATACAAGACGGGAATCCCCGCTTTTTTGAGCTTGCGGGCCAGGCGCAAGTTGAAATCCGGAGAATCAATCAGCACGGCGCTGACTGGTCTTCTGGCTTCTATTTCTTTTCCCAGGCGGTTGAAGATTTTTTTGATCTGAGGAATCCTGGAGATGACCTCGATGATGCCGATTGCGCTCAGGTCTTCGATCGAGAAAATGAGCTCCGCGCCCTCCTCCCGCATCCTTTTTCCGCCAATTCCGAAAAAAGAGAGAGAGGGATGTCTCTTCTTGAATTCGTGGATGACATCGGCCCCGTATTTCTCTCCCGAATTTTCGCCCGCAACGATTAGGATGGAATTCATGGAGTCTTGGCGGGTTGACCGTAATAAATGATCTCCGGGAGTTTGGTCGAGTCCTGGCCGTAGAAAAAAAGCCATTTATCGTAGCTCTCTTGTTCTTTGTAGACCCGAATAGATTTTTTAGTGGAGGTGCTGACGACTCCGAGGATGCGAGGGTTCCGGATAGACGAGAGAGCTTTCGGGGGAGCGACCATGACTCTCTGGGCAGAAAAGGACGGGCCCTTTGGGCCCTCGCCTGGGGAGATTCTTGACGAGGCTGAGCCGCGGGATGTGAGCGACCTCGGCTGCCCCACACTGCCGATTCCTTCCTGATTAAGAATCAGGTTCCACTCGCCCCCGGGAGTCATGGGGTCTTTGTAAAGACGGCGAATGCATTTGTTTTCGACGAGCTCCTCGAGCGTTTTCGGAAAGCTGCCGGGATTCTTAAGCTGGAAGATGCGGAGGGCTTCAACGTACTGGTTGCCCCTGAAGATCAACTCTTCCTCGTTTTCTCTTTGAATTTGAGTCTGCCAAACGGGAACGGCCACCATCAGCCCGAGACCCATGAGTGCGATGACAAGCATGAGCATGATCAGGACATAGCCGCGCGGTTGTTTCATTCCTCTTCTGTTACCAGGTATCGTAGGTTGTCCCTTCTATGGCTTTGTCCTTGGACCCGGAATGGACATCTACGATCCCGAATTCCATGTTCGGGACCAGCTCTTCGTAGGTGGGATTCTCCCTGACCTCGACCCAAGTGTCCGCTCTCTTGGTCATCGGGTCGACGGGAATCTTGGTGAGGTAGCCGTCATCCACCAGGGCCTGGAGAGAAGCCGGATACTTGCCCTTGTCCGTATAGTACTGACCGATCAGTTTGCGAAAAACGAAAAGGTCCTCTTTTAAGACCGCCTCCCGAGCCTTTTTGAGGGAATATTTATACTGGGGAACCGCCAGCCCGAGCAGGATTCCGATGAGGGTGAGAACGATGATGATTTCAATCAGGGTGAATCCGTTTTTTGGCCGGTTTCCTTGTGCCATCATGGAGCTACCAATCACTGTACTTTGAGCCGTCCAAGGCCGTGGCCCTGCTTCTGGAATAGATGTCGTAGACATTTTCGCCTCCCCAGACATCCTCATCCGGGTCATCCTGATACGAGCGGAGTCCCCAGTCGAGCGAGTCCGTCATCGGGTCCCCGGGTATTCGCCTCAAGAACTTGATGACCTTCGGGCCGGTCTTTTGGCCCTTTTCGTCGCCCTCCTGTTCTTTGATCTCGACGCCCTTCACCAGGGTTTCGAGGTCAGGAGGATAGCCTTCGGAATCTTCTTCGACTTCGATTTTTTTTTCGTCCGCCAGCTTCTTGTAGGCGTCGATCGCTTCACGGATAATCCGCAAATTGCGGCGCAGCTCGATCTCTTTTTCCCGCTTGACCGCGGTTTTTGCCAGCGGCATGATGGCGGCGGCCAGAATAGCAAGGATCGCCAGAGTCACAAGCACTTCGATGAGAGTGAAACCCTTTTTCGGCTGAAAAAAACCAGCCATTTTCGTCCCGCTTTTTATCTCAAGTCCTGTATTTATTCCGCGGACGGCGGTCGTCGCGAGGGGATGTATTGCGCCGGGGATACTGATCCGAACCTTCCGGGTCGGGCGCTGAGGCGGGCCTTTCCTCGAGGGCTTTGCGGCTTAGGCGGACCTTGTTATCCTCGTCGATGCTGATGACTTTGACTTCGAGGATCTGCCCCATTTTGAGCACGTCCCGGACGCTCTTGACCCGGTAGTGGGCGATCTCAGAAACATGAAGCAGCCCAACAATATTGGGGAGGATTTCAAGAAAAGCGCCGTACTCTTCGATCCGGATGACTTTTCCCTGGTAGACCTTGCCGATTTCGGCCTCGACAGTGATCTCCCGGATCATCTCTTTGGCCTTTTCCGCCGCCTGCATGTCCGTGGAAGCGATGATGATTTTGCCGCCTTCTTCGATATCGATCTTGGCCTTTGTTTGAGCGATGATCCTTTTGATGACCTTTCCCGCCGGGCCGATCACTTCAGCCACTTTTTCGGGATTTATAAAAAGCGTGATGATCCGGGGCGCAAAGGACGAGATCTCGGGTCTCGGTGCCGGGAGAGCCTCTTTCATTTTCGCCAGGACTTCCAGCCGGGCGGCTCTGGCTTTGAGCAGTCCTTCCCGGAAGACTTCAGGGCTAATCGACGGGATCTTCAGGTCCAGCTGGATGGCGGTGACCCCTTTATCCGTGCCTGTCACCTTCAGGTCCATGTCCCCGAAATGATCCTCCAACCCGGCGATATCCGTGAGAATGACGGACCTCGGCCCATCCGTAAAAAGTCCCATGGCAATGCCGGCGATAGTCATGGACAGGGGAACACCCGCGTCCATGAGGGAGAGAACGCCTCCGCAGACCGTCGCCATCGAGGAAGAGCCGTTGGATTCCAGAATGTCCGAGACGATTCTGATCGTGTAGGGAAAAACCTCCTCACTCGGAATGGCAGGGAGAATAGATTTTTCAGCCAGGGCGCCGTGTCCGATCTCCCGTCTTCCCGGAGCCCGCAGGAAAGAGACCTCTCCTACAGAGAACGGCGGAAAATTGTAATGGAGCATGAAGCGCTTTTCTGCCTCTTCTCCCAGCCCATTGAGCCTCTGGACATCCTCAAAGGTCCCCAGGGTAACGGTGGCCAGGCACTGAGTTTCTCCCCTGGTGAAAAGGGCCGAGCCGTGGGTGCGTGGAAGGAGGCCGACCTCTATGGAAATCGGCCTAATTTCGTCAAAACGT
Source organism: uncultured Eubacteriales bacterium (assembly GCA_964580435.1). Lineage (GTDB taxonomy): Bacteria > Acidobacteriota > Aminicenantia > Aminicenantales > UBA8522 > CAZKEW01. The sequence goes on along the minus strand of CAZOKP010000005.1, from coordinate 29,816 downwards.
CGGCCGTCGGAACGCTTGCCTTGGTTCAAAACGAGGTCTCTGACGAGTTTCTTTTGCAGGTTATAAAATGTTTCTTTGGTCTCACTGATTTCCTTCTCGTTCTCAGGCGGGATGTCAGCCAAGAGCGTTTTCAGAATCTTGTCGCTTTCCTCTTCGCTCTCTTTTTTTGTCCTGATCTGGATTGCCCGCAAAAGGTCAGCCGATATTTTGCGCTCGATTTTTTCCACTTTGTCCGGGTCAAAGGACTTGACCGTGAATTCGCGCTTCTTGATGTTGAGCTTCTGATAGAGGTCTTTCTGCGCTTCGATGATTTTACGTATCGGCTCTTGAGCCAGCGCAAGGGCTTCGATAAACTTTTCTTCTTCCACTTCTGTGGCTCCGGCCTCGATCATGACGGTGCCTTGCTCCGTCCCCACGACGACCATGTTGAGCTTGCTTTTTTCGAGTTGTGCCCCGGTAGGATTGATCAAGAACTGGTTGTCGACGCAGCCGATTTTGACAGCGCCGATAGGCGTGGTGAAAGGAATATCAGAAAAATAGAGGGCCGCCGAGGCCCCGATGATCCCCAAAATATCCGGCTCGTTCTCTAGGTCGGCGGAGAGCAGGAGGGCGACGATTTGGGTGTCAAAAAAGTAGCCGTCCGGGAAAAGAGAGCGGATGGGCCGGTCGATGAGCCGGCTGACCAGGATCTCTCTTTCCGAGGGCCTGCCCTCGCGTTTGAAAAATCCGCCCGGGATCTTCCCGGCGGCATAGGTATTCTCTCTATAGTCCACGATGAGAGGCAGGAAAGGTTTTTGCTCTTTGACTTCCTTCTTGGAGGTGGCCGCGCAGAACATGATGGTTTCGCCATAGCGGACTAGAGCGGAGCCGTCAGCCTGTTTGCCGATCTTGCCAATCTCGATAGTAAGAGGGAGATTGTTGATTTCAAGGGTAATGGTGTGAGGCATTTTCGTCCCCAGGCCGCAGCCTATTTGCGCAGGTTCAGCTTCTGAATAAGGTTTTCATAGCGGCTTGAGTCTTGCCTTTTCAGGTAAGCCAGGAGCCTTTTTCTCTGTCCGACAAGCCTCATCAGGCCGACTTGAGAAGTGTGGTCTTTTTTGTGAATGATGAGGTGGTTGGTGAGAAAACTGATTCTCTCGCTCAGAAGAGCGATTTGGACTTCTGGCGAGCCTGTATCCTCAGGCTTTAGCCGATTGTCCTCGACGATTTTCGTCTTGTGTTCTTTGCTTAGCACGATTCTAACTCCTTCAATCAATCTATCATCCTAGCAGATTTGAATAAGAATGTAAATTTTTTATTATCAGTGCGAAATAGCGACTCTAAAGGGGAAATATGTCTTTGGGGGCGGACTCGTCTAGAATCTATTTCTTTCCCTGAGAGCGGAGGATGTCCTTGCGGCGAAGCAGCTCCTTGGCATACCGGGAGGAAAAACCTCCCTGGGCGCTCTTGGCCTCTTCGAGTTTTTTCTCAACTTCGGCCAAAGTCAGCTTGTTCGTTTTCTTGCCTTTCTTGGCTTTTTCTTGAGCCTGTTCTGCTTTTTCTTCAGCCATTTTTCTGCCTTTCCTCTCATATGGAGTTGATATTTTTTATTCTTTGTCCGTTCTACAATAGCAAAATTTGAGTTGAGAGGCAACGTTTTTTTATGGCTGGTTCCTGCAGAGAGCCCACTGCATTCGGAAAGCTTGCTTGCTCGGTCCCAATTTAGTATAGTCAAAACCCGTGTATTTTCTGTATTCTTTTCTTCTGTTCTTGGGTTTCCTCCTTTATACTCCGGTTTATTTTTTCCGGATGAAGGTATGGGGTAGGAAACGCCTCTACCTTCCGGAAAGGCTGGGTTTCAGGCTGCCGCCGAGAGAGGCAACCGGTCCCACGCTCTGGATCCATGCCGTTTCTGTCGGTGAAGTCCTGAGCCTGAGGAACTTGCTGGCCCATATCAAAAAGAGGCATCCATCTTGGAGGATCTGCTTCTCGACGCTCACCAATACAGGCTATCTCATGGCCAGAGAGAAACTTTGGATGGCGGATAGCGTTTTTTTGGTTCCTTTGGATTTTGCCTTCATCGTCCGAAGGTTTTTTAGGGTGCTGAATCCACGGCTTTTCCTGTTGGCCGAGTCCGAGTTCTGGCCAAATCTTCTCCGGATCGCAGGAAAAAAATGTCAAGCCGTCCTTTTGCTCAACGGACGAATGTCCCTTGGCTCATTCAAGGCCTATCGCCGCTTGAAGCCGCTGTCTATCAAGGTCCTCGAAAACATCGACCTCTTTCTGGTGCAAACAGAACAGGACAGGGGCAGGATAGAAGACATCGGCATTGACCCGAAAAGAGTCAAGGTCGCCGGCAATCTCAAGGCCGAGGTGAGTTTGCCTTCCCTTAATCAGGGGAACAGGGAGGCTTTCAAAAAGAGTCTGGGCATCTCCGGGTCAGAAAAAGTCATAGTCGCGGGCAGCACTCACAGAGGCGAAGAAGAGCTGATCCTTGAGGCCTTTGGCCTGGCAAGAAAAGAAAAGGAGGGCTTGCTTCTGATCATCGCGCCTCGCCACCCCGATAGAACCGGAGAAGTGGAGAAAATGTGCCTGAATCTCGGCCTGTCCGTCGTGAGAAAAACCAGGGCCACGCCCGACCAGCCGTGGGATGTGCTGATTCTGGACACTATCGGCGAGTTGGCCTATTTTTATGCTTTGGCCGACCTGACTTTTGTTGGGGGAAGCCTTGTTCCGCACGGAGGCCAGAATTTTATGGAGCCGGCGTTTTATGAGAAGCCCGTTTTTTGCGGACCACATCTGGAAAATTTTGCCGTTCTGGCTGAGGCATTTATTCGTTCCGGCGCTGTCCGTGTCGTCGGCGGAACAGAAGAGCTGGCCGAGGCCTTCAGGATGAAGGATGAACCTGCCCTGCATGAAATGGGCAGACAGGCAAAAATTCTGCTCAATTCGTTTCAGGGCGCTACCGAGAGAACCCTTCAGGCGATCGAAACGTTGATGGTTGAGGATTAGGTTGGAACGTAAACACGGGGAAACTGCCATGGTGACAAGAACAACTCGGAAGCGCTGGCTGTCTGCAGCAACGGTCGTGATTACGATCTTTTGCGTTTTGAGTATGGGCATAGGCTATAGCCAAGCCGACTCCGGAGAATATAAGCTTAATAAGGAATTCTTCAAACGATTCGGCGGGGATTTCAAAGGCGTCTTCAGCTCTCCTTGCCACTGGGGGAAAAAAGATGTCCTGACAGTGGCCGCCATTTCCGGTGTCGGACTGCTCCTTTATTCCTTTGACGAGGATATCAACGCCTGGGTTCAGGGAAAACGCACTCCGTCGTCGGATGACGTCTCTTCGGTTTTTTCTTATGTCGGCAACGGCGGGGTTCTCCTCGGTCTCGCGGGGGTGATTTATGCGGTGGGCGCGATCGATCATAAAGACAGTTGGCGGAAGACAGCCTTAGTGAGCGTTGAAAGCTTGGTCACTGCCAGCATCCTTGTCTGGGGCACAAAGGCTATCGTCGGAAGAGCCCGGCCCGACACGCACGAGTCGGGTCATACGTTCGACTCCTTCACTATCGCTTCCAGCTACCAGTCTTTTCCCTCCGGCCATGCGGCAGGCGCCTTTGCCTTCGCCACGACAATTGCGGAACAATCAAATGTGCTGGCCGTCGATATCATCGCCTACAGTCTGGCCACACTTGTCGCGCTTTCCAGAATCCATGATAATCAGCACTGGGCTTCGGACGTGTTTATCGGGTCGGCCCTCGGCTATTTCATTGGCAAAAAGATCTCGGATTTGAATCGTCCTGGCGCGAAAAAAACAGTGAGCCTCGGTTTTCAGTTTTCCCGTGCCCGGCAAGCCTTGACGCTTTCGATCAGGTTCTAAGAAATAAAAAAACGCGAAGAACCAGGGAGAAACACATGACCATGAAGAAAAAAATGGACCGGCGGACTTTTTTGAAGCAGACGGCCAAAGCAGCAACTCTCGCCAGTCTGAGCGGCTGCGGCCCTCTCCTTCAGGGATGTCGTGCAGGGAAGAAGTACGACCTCCTTATCAAAAACGGGCTTATCTACGACGGGCGGGGAGGTCCTCCTTTCACAGCGGATATCGCCATAACTGGAGATATAATCACAGCCATAGGCAAAATAAAAAGCAGCCGGGGAATAACCGTAGTCAGCGCCGAGAATCTCGCCGTTGCCCCCGGGTTCATTGACGTCCACGACCATTCGGACCTCAGCTTGATCATTAACCCGCGAGCCGAGAGTGTTATCCACCAAGGGATAACAACTCTGCTGAGCGGGAATTGCGGCTCTTCTCCCTTCCCCATTGCTGCGGAGGTCTTTGAGGAGGCGAGAGAGAGCGCCAAGAAAGTTTATGACCTGGACCTGACCTGGAAGGATATGGCCGGTTTCTTTTCTCGGCTCGAGGAGAAGGGGATCGCCCTGAACTACTCTACCCTTGTCGGCCACGGCTCCGTGCGTGGGGCGGCGATGGGATTCAATGATCGCAAACCCTCTCCCGCGGAGCTCGAACGGATGAAAAACCTTGTTGAGGAGCACATCCGCGGCGGCGCGTTCGGACTTTCTTCCGGCCTCGAGTACACTCCCGGAAGTTTCGCCCAGCCCGAGGAGATCGCCGAATTATGCAGGGTTGTCGCCAGCTACGATGGCGTCTATGCCACACACATGCGCAATGAAGGAGATCTTCTCCTTGAGTCTCTTGATGAATCGATCGGAGCAGCCCGCCTTTCAGGCGCGCGTCTCGAGATCGGCCATCTCAAGGTCGCCTATCCTCGGAACTGGTCAAAAATCGATGCGGCGTTGGCCAGGCTTGAACAGGCCCACTCGGATGGCGTTGATATTTTTTGCGATCGGTATCCTTATATTGCCGGCTCCACCGGCCTCAGTTTTTACTTCCCCCTTTGGGCCAGGCAAGGGACCACAGAAGAGTTCCTGCACCGGTTGCAGGACCCGTCCTTGGACGCCAAGCTTCGTTCGTCTTTGGTTGAGCAGGAAAAGAAACTCGGCTCATGGGACAAGGTGGTTATCTCTTCTGTGGTTTCCGAAAAGAATAGGAACCTTCAGGGCAAGAATATCCTGGAGGCCGCCAAAGGGAACGGGAAAGAGCCCTATGATTTTATAAGAGATATCCTTATCGAAGAGAAAGACCTTGTGGGCATGATCGCCTTTACCATGAGCGAGGACAATTTAAGAAAAATTCTGGCTCATCCCCTTGTCGGGGTCGGCTGTGACGGCTCCGCCGTAGCCCCTTATGGCATCCTCGGTCGGGACAAGCCGCATCCGCGCAACTACGGCACTTTCCCCCGCGTTCTCGGCAAATACGTGCGGGAGGAAAGGATCCTTCCTCTCGAAGAGATGATTAAGAAAATAACCTCGATTCCGGCCCACCGCTTTGGTTTTGAAAAAAGGGGCAGCCTTCAGCCCGGTTTTTTTGCCGACCTGGTCATTTTCGACCCGGACAAAATTGAGGACAAAGCCACCTGGGTAAATCCCCATCAATATCCTGTGGGCATAGAGTACGTCATCGTTAACGGCCAGATCGTAGTTAAACACGGGGAACATACCGGGAGACTTGCCGGACAGCTTCTCAAGAAAAAGGTTTAGCGGGTTGAAAAGGGGTTTTCTGTTTCTTTTCAGTTTCTTCCTGGCTGCGTCTATAGCTGTTAACGGCGAAGAAAGCATAATACTGCAATCGCCGCTTGGAACCGGCATCGACTTCGTTTATTCATCCTTTGAGCCTGGCCAAATCGTCCTGGTCAGGCTTACCGACGCTTCCGGAGTGAGAAAGGTTACGATCCGATTCCTCAACAAGACGTTTGTGCTTGAACCAGCCGGCGAGAGAGACGAACCCTTTGCTTTCATCGGTCTTGACATCGGCCTCGCGCCTGGAAGCCACGCTTTCGATATCACAGTCCTCAGAAAGGACGGCCGGACAGAGACCTTGAAAAGGGAATTTTCTTTTTCAGCCAGGGAATTCCCGGTCAAGAAACTCTGGGTAAAGGAACAATATGTCACTCCGCCGCCCGAGGTCCGGGCGCGGGTCCAGTGGGAAGCCGAGCTTCTGGAATCCATCTACGGCATTGTTACAACGCAATGGCTGGGCGACGGGGCCTTCATTCTCCCGAGTGCGGGTGAAATGGCTCCGAATTTTGGCGAGAGAAGAATTTATAACAATGTGCCCCGCTCCACCCATGCGGGCGTGGATATTCGAGCGCCCTCCGGCTCCCCGGTTCGGGCCGCCAACGCGGGCCGTGTCGTCTTGGCCAGAGATCTGTATTTTTCCGGGAAAACGGTCATTCTGAACCACGGCCTGGGCTTATTCACCTACTACTGCCATTTTTCTAGAATCACAGTGAAAAGGGGCGAGATGGTGAGCAAAGGAGATGTCGTCGGCTTGGTGGGCAGCAGCGGAAGGTCAACCGGCCCCCATCTCCACTGGGGCGTGAGGATTCAAGACAGCCGGGTCGACCCTCTCGCTCTTCTCAGTCTTCCGCTCCAGAAGTAGCTTACCCGAAGCCTCGTCTTTACAGATACGTTTTGAGCCAATCCAAGACCGTTTTCCACCAGAGCTCGGAGTTTTGGGGCTTTTGGATAAAATGGTCCTCGTCCGGGAAATACAACAATTTGGACGGGATTCCCATCCGCTGGAGCGAAGAAAAGAACTGCAGGCCTTGAGTGAGCGGAACCCGGAAATCATTAGCGCTGTGGATGACAAGGCACGGTGTCTTGAAATTTTTAACATAATTGCTGGGCGACCAGTGCGCGTATTGTTCGGGATTTGTCCAGGGAGTGCCTCTGAATTCCCATTCAGGAAACCAGAGCTCCTCGGTCGCTCCGTACATGGAGCGGAGGTCAAAGACGCCTGAATGAGAGATGAGGCAATCGAAGCGGTCGGTCTGACCCTCGATCCAGTCGACCATGTAGCCTCCATAGGAAGCGCCTGCGGCTGCGAGCCTGTCTTTATCAATGAAAGCGTACTGAGCAAGGAGGTGGTCCAATCCACGCATAATGTCCTTGTAGGGTTTTCCTCCCCAATCGCCGCTTATTGAGTCCGTAAAGCGCTGGCCGTAACCTGTGCTGCCGTGAAAATTAATCATGGCCACGACATACCCGGGAGCGGCGAACATCTCGGCGTTCCAGCGAAAGTGGAAGTTGTCGCTCCATGCGCCCTGAGGTCCGCCGTGGATGAGCATAACCAGAGGGTATTTTTTGGCCGCGTCGAAGAAAGGCGGTTTGAGAAGAAAGCCATGAACCTTGTCCTTAGCCGCGCCTTCAAACCAGAACTCCTCGGCCCCCGGAAGCTCGAGCCTGACCAGGAGCTCGCAGTTGATATCGGTGAGCTGCAAGAGCTCTGGTCCCTCCAGGTCGAAAGAGTAGATATCGGCGGGGCGATGGATGGACTGCTTGAGGAAAAAGAGAGTTTTTCCGTCGGGGGAGATGAAGGGGTGGGTAAGGTAATGGCCTTCGAGAATTTTTTCAATTTTTGGTCCGGCCAAACCTAGCCTGAACAGGGCCGTGCGTCCCTTGTCCTCGGAAGTGAAATAAAGCGAGGCGCTGTCCGGGGCCCAGACGACTTCCCCGATGGAATAATCGAGGTTTTCGGTGAGATTTCGTGCCCGGCCGGATTTCCTGTCGTAGAGCATCAAACAATAGCTGTCGGCCTCGAAACCGCCACGGGACATGGCCCTGTAAGCGATATGTCGTCCGTCGGGCGAATAAAGGGGCTGGTTATCGTTGGCCCGGTTTTCGGTAATTTTTTTGATCTCGCCACCCCTTGAAGAAGTCAGGAAGACGTCATTGTTTGTGCCCAGCCCAAGTTTGAGTTCCGGGTCCATGTTTCGAACAAAGCAGACTTCCTCGCCGTCGGGTGAAAAGACATAGTCCGACATGCCCTCCAAGGCGATGGGCGGAGTGTCATAATCGCCGGGCGTGAGGTCGACCGCTTTTCCTCCCTGGGCAGGAACCGTGAACAGGTGGCTTCTTGTCCCATCGGTCCAGGCATTCCAGTGGCGGAAGAGAAGGTGATCGTAGGTTTGGGCTTTGACCGGACTTTTCTCTCTTGCTTCCTTCTTTTTGCTATTGCATTCGTCATCCGGACATTCTGGGAAGACCGCTGAGATAAAAGCGAGATCTTTGCCTGCTGGAGACCAAATAACCCCGGAGGCTCCTGTAGAGATATCTGTAAGCGGCTGAGCCTCCCCCCCGGCGAGGTCGATCAAAAAAACCTGGGGAGTTCCGTTCCTCGCGGAGATGAAAGCAATCTTTTTCGCGTCGGGAGACCAGCGCGGGTTGAAGTCCGCTTTCGGGCTTGACGTGAGGCGGCGGATTTCGCCACCGCTTGATGGGACGATCCAGATGTCGCTGTCCCCGCGGTTGGCTTCCTTTTCTATCACCGTGACGACGAAGGCGATATGCTTTCCATCAGGAGAGAGCTGGGGATCGCTCACGCGCTTGATGTTGAGGAAGTCGTCAAACGTGATGGCCCTGGTCCGGGCTGCTGACGCCACTCCTGTGAGCATGAGAGAGAACGGCACAAAGACCACAATCAGCCGCCAAATTCTTTTCATGACTTCTCCTTTCTCGGATGCTTTCCCTGCTAATTTATTCGGATGCTGTTCGGTCGTCAAGAGAATTCCTACCTTTGAGAAAGATATGGAGGCAGCCGCTCATCCCCTTCCTTATTTCGATGCGAGGGGTTGGACGAACAATTCTCGTATGCGCGAGTATTGAGGTGTGGGTGGCACGGCGTTAGTCCCTGGACCGCCCGCAACTCAACCAAGAAAGACAAGACGAAGGGTTTGGGTGAGGAAGCCCGTCGAAGACTGAGCGGGCAGGGTTTCTCTCCGCAAGAGAGAAGAGCGAAGGATGAGTCGGAGCTGATTTTTCTCGCTGGGGAAAATCAGCGTGCTGACGAATCCCAGAGCCCGAGCCTTTACGGGGACGCGCCCTGACAGGACCCACACCGGGCTGGGAGCACACTCGCCTGCATTCGAGCCCATACCCCAAGCACCCCCATTGACATGCTTTTGCTCGCTTCTTATATTATAACTTCTCTTTGGGACATAGCCATGATGAAAACGGCCGCTCAGGTTAAGAATCTTTCGCTTGCTGACGCCATACGCGAAGCCTACACAAGGGGCCAAGAGGATGAGGCCCTGGAACCGCTTATTAAGGCCGACCCTACGGGCAGGCCCAGAGGAAGGCTCAGCGACGGAGATTATGTTATTTTTTATGATATCCGCGGCGAGAGAGAGATCGAGCTGACACAGAGCTTGACCGAAGATGACTTTAGCCATTTTTCGCGCCAAAAGGATCTCCATCTGCATTTCGTGACCATGATCACCTATGACCCGATGCTCAGGGCCAAAACGGCCTTCCCTCCGGAAGAAAAAATTAAAAATACGCTCACTGAAGTCATCAGCCGGCAAGGCTTGCGCCTGGCGAAAATCTCGGAGTCGGAAAAAGCCGTGCACGTGGGCTATTTTCTCAACGGCAAAAGCGACCAGGTCTTTCCCGGCGAAGAGAGGTTCGTTGTTCCTTCGCCTCAAGACGTCGCCTCTTATGCTCAAAAGCCGGAAATGAGCGCCGCTCTAGTGGCTCAGGACGTGAGGCGAAAACTTCAAGATCGTTCTTACTCTGTCATCATCGCGAATCTCGCCAATGTTGATGTGGTCGGCCATAGTGAGGATAAACCGGCAGTCCTAAAAGCTGTGGAAACGGTAGATTCCGCGCTGGGCGCGATCATTGAAGAGTGCCGAAGGCAGGGAGTATTTCTGATTGTGACTTCGGATCACGGCACCGTCGAAGAGTGGCTTTATCCCGACGGCACGGTCAATACGGGTCACACCAAAAATCCGGTCCCTTTTATCCTGGCCGATCTATCCAGAGAACGCCCAGAGGCCTGGGTTCTCAAAGAAACAGGGGAGCTTGCCGACGTGGCGCCGACGGTCCTTGACTTGCTGAACATGGGGAAGCCGGAGGAAATGACAGGCGAGAGTCTAATCCTCGGCCGGCCTCGACCGTCAAGAACGAGACAGCGAGTTGCCCTTCTTATCCTAGACGGGTGGGGATTGAAGGAAGAGACCCAAGGCAACCTCATCTTGGAAGCCCGGACGCCTCATTTTGACGGGCTCTGGTCTTGTTTTTCGCATTCACTCCTCAGAGCCTCGGGAGAGGCGGTGGGCATGCCTTCCCACACCGTCGGAAACTCGGAAGCCGGACATCTCCATCTTGGCGCCGGGCGGCGCGTCTTCCTTGAGCGGGTGAAGATCGATCGGTCCATCGAGGATGGAAGCTTTTTCCGCAACCCTGTTTTCCTCTCAGCCATGGAGGGAGCCAAAAGGGACAAGAAGGCTCTTCACCTCATGGGCATCGTCTCTCATTATAGCTCTCATGGAACGATCAGGCATCTCTTTGCGCTCCTCCGCTTGGCCAAAAATGTGGGACTAAAAAAGGTTTACATTCATGCTTTCATCGGCCGGAGAGGGGAGAAGCCGGAAAGCGGGGCCATTTACATGGAAAAGGTCGAGGAGACAGCCAAAACGCTCGGAGTCGGGGAAGCCGTCACCGTCCTCGGCCGCTATTGGGCTCTTGACAGGGAGGAGAACTGGGATCGCGTGGAAAAGGCGTATCGGGCTCTCGTGCATGGGGAGGGAACGAAGATTTCGGGTTGATGCATTCCCTTGAAAGATTGAACTTTTTTGTCCTCACCCTCGTATTTGAGAATTGAGGCCGAGACAGAGAACGATGATCGTCGAGCTCCACGATATTCATTTCAGCTACGGCCGAGTCATAGCCCTGGACGGCGTTACTCTGGAACTCTCCGAAGGCGCGGTCGGGCTCCTCGGACCCAACGGCGCGGGCAAGAGCACTCTACTTCGCCTCCTTCTCGGTTTTTTAGCCCCTCAGAAAGGGAGCGGGCGGGTCCTCGGCTATGATATCCGGCTGGAGCAGCCGCAGATCCGACGCCACGTCGGCTATATGCCTGAAGACGAATGTCTCATCCCCGGAATGGATGCAGTAACCTTCACGGCTTATTTCGGAGAGCTTTCCGGGATGCCTCATCAAGAAGCCATGAAGAGAGCCCATGATGTTCTTTTCTATGTCGGGCTGGGGGAGTCTCGGTACAGGCAGTTGGAGACCTATTCCGCCGGCATGAAGCAGAGGCTCAAGCTTGCCCAGGCCATCGTCCATGATCCCAAGCTCCTCTTTCTTGATGAGCCGACCAGCAACCTGGACCCGCAGGGCCGGAAAGAGATCCTCGAACTGATCACGGATATCTCTTCCAAGAAAGACATTCAAGTGCTGATCTCCTCGCATATCCTCACCGATATCGAATCCGTCTGCTCGGATGTGGTGATTCTCAACAAAGGGCGGCTGGCGGCCCAAGGAAAAATCAGCGAGCTCAAGCGGCTCCACTTCAGGCTCTATGAAGTGAGGATAAAAGGGGATGGACAGGGTTTTGTTGAGAGATTGAGGAGCATAGGCTACAAGGTCGAAGAGACCGAAGACAACCTGCTGAAGGTATATATCCCGGCAGACAGAGAAATCATCGAATTTTTCCAGGCGGCGGAAGAGGAGAAAGTGCAGGTCCGCCTGTTCGTCAGGAGTCAAACCTCCCTCGAGGACCTTTTCGCCAAGGCGGTTGGAGTGGATTGATGACCATCAGGGAGAAAGGATACATCCATTGGGACGGCGTGCTCAGAGAAAGGAAGTTTGCCTGGTGGCCGATCACCTGGCTCGGCATCAAGCTCTCGTTCAAGAAAAAATATTTCAAGTTCCTTTACTTCGGGTCCTTTATACCCGCTCTCGTGTTCCTTGTGGGGATCTATGTCTCCGAGAGAATCGAGGATTTCAAATATATGGTCCGGGGTACGCCCAAGCTGCTCGAGGTCAATCCGGCTTATTTCAAGACCTATTTCACGGGTGATTTTCTTCTCTTCATAATGGTCATGATCCTCGTCGTCAGTGGGGCCGGCCTCATCTCCGATGACCTCAAAGGCAATTCTCTCCAGCTGTATTTCTCGAGGCCGCTGGAGAAGCGCGACTACCTGGTCGGAAAAGGCGCAATCGTCTTGTTTTTCCTTCTTCTCCTGACCGCTGTTCCCGGGCTTCTTTTTATTCTCTTCAAGCTGCTCTTTTCCGGGAGCTTCCAGTTTATCGCCTCTTATCCCTGGCTGATTGTCTCCGTCATCGTCTATTCCTTGGTCGTGTCCTTGTTTTTCTGTTTTTATACGCTCCTGCTTTCAGCGTTGAGCAAGAACAGGAGGTATGTCTCTATCCTGATCTTTGCCGTGTATATCTTTTCCGACATCCTTTCTGGCTTCTTTTACGAATATTTTAAAAAACCGGGCTTTGTTCTCCTTTCCGTGAAAGCCAATCTTCAGCAGGTCGGAGCCTTCATCTTTAAAATGAAACCGGCCTACGCTGTTCCCTGGTATTGGTCGTTCTTCATTTTGCTGGGGATCTGTTTCCTGGCGTACTTAGTGATGATAAGCAAAGTCAAAGGAGTGGACGTCATCAAATGACCGCTGTGATCGAAACGAGCAAGCTGTCCAAGTGGTACGGCAATGTCCTCGGGCTGAGCGACGTCACCCTCCAGATCGAGCCTGGGATAACCGGGCTTCTCGGACCGAACGGCGCCGGGAAATCGACCTTCCTCAAGCTCCTGACCGGCCAGATCAGGCCGAGTATCGGTCAAGTCGCCATTTACGGGCAGAAGGTTAGAAATAACTATGCCCTTTTTTCGCGCCTCGGTTTTTGCCCCGAGCAGGACTCTTTCTACGAGGAGATGACTGGGTGGGAATTCTTGACCAGCCTTCTGAGGCTGCAGCAATTTTCTGCAGAGGAGATCCAATCCCGGGCGGAGCGGGCCCTGGAGATCGTCGAGCTCGTCGGAGATAAAAAAAGATTAATCAGAGCCTACAGCCGCGGCATGCGTCAGAGGCTCAAATTTGCCCAGGCGATCGCTCACGACCCGGACATCCTCATCCTGGATGAGCCTTTGAGCGGAATGGACCCGCTGGGAAAGCGCAAGCTCATCCGGCTGATCAAAGACTTCAAAGAGGGGAAGACCATTATCGTCTCGAGCCATGTGCTGCCCGAGATCGAAGCCCTGACCAAGAATATCATCCTGATTCATCAGGGCAAAATTTTCGCTAAGGGAGATATCCATTATATCCGTGACCTGATCGAGAGCCACCCTCATATGGTTTCGGTCAAGTGTGCCGACCCGCGCGGCCTTGCCGCCCTGGTCTTGCGGGAGGAATATGTTTTGAAAGTTCATATTGGGCCGGACTCGCGGGCGCTTTTGGTCGAGACGAATAATCGGGATAGATTCTTCGGCCTTCTTCAATCCCTTCTGGTGAAGAACAGGATTGAGGTCGAAGAGATCACTTCTGCCGATGATAATCTGCAGGCCGTGTTCGATTATCTCGTGGGTAAATAGAATGCGTTATTATGTCAAGACTCTTGGTCACGTTTTTTCGGTTTTCTTTTCCCTGGGTAAGAAGGCCAGGAGGACAAAATTCTTTTTTCTGTTGAGCTTCTTGCCAGTGGTCGTGGCTCTGGTCATCAAATTCAACCAGGTCTTTTCCGAGAGCCATTCTCTCGATGGCCTCTACCTCTTCACTAACATCATCATGCTGTTTTATCTTCAATTGATCATCCTGATCCTGGCTCTTTTTTATGGAACATCGGTCTGCTCCGAAGAGGTGGAAGGCAAAACCCTTACTTATCTCCTCACCCGTCCGATTCCGAAATCAGCCATCGTCTTGGGCAAGTACGCCGCTTATACGGTCATCGTCATCGGGATGGTCAGCCTGGGCATGGTTTTTTCCTTTGCCGTTCTTAACATCAGCCGTCTTCTCGACGGCTCCATCTACCTGACGCTGTTCCGATATTGGGGCGTCTCAACCTTGGGGATTATCGCGTACACTGCGTTTTTTACTTTTTTCGGGAGTTTTTTAAGAAGGTCGATTTTTTTCGGGCTGCTCTTCAGTTTTGGCTGGGAAAATGTCATCCAGTATTTTCCCGGGTCGACGCAGCGATTTGCGATTATCCACTATCTCAAGTCGTTCCTGCCCTCTTCCTCTCCGGGGAGGTTCTCCTTCTTGACCTTCCGGCTGGTGCCGACTCAACCGGCAATTGCCCTTCTCGTTCTTTTCCTGGTTACGGCAGCTTTTTTGGGCCTGGCCTGTCTACTTTTTTCTCTTAAAGATTATGTTCTTGAGGACTAATTCTGGCCCTCGGGCTGGGGTTTCTCAACTTTCACTTTCTCGCTGAGACTCTTGATAAGCTCCTCGGGTATGCTGGCATTGATCTTGACATGATCGGCCGACGAGCTGATCTCGATCTTGTTCAAGAGCTCACCGACCAGCGGCTCTTTTGCGGCGACTCCCGCTCCCAAGGCCTTGAACCCGTTAAGCGCATCGGCCATCTTCTTGGTTTTGGCCTCGTCCGGGCACATGGCCTTGATCTCAGCCAGGACGTTCTGGTTCTTGTAATCAAAGGAAATGATGATGGACTGGATATCCGCAAAAGCGCCCAGCATCGGGTTTTGCGAGGCGGCCTTTTTCAGGGCCTCTGCCGGAACGGCAAAGCCACCCCAGACCATGGCATCTGTGTTCATGCCCTTCAGCAAGGCTGGAAGCGATGCGCTCTTCCAGATGTTTTCGGCCTTTTTTTGGTAGACATCGATGACTCTCTTGACCGCAGAATCGGTGCCGAAGATGATGTTGGAATCATCCAGGAACGCGCCGCTCACCGGTTTTTGCTCGCCGGCCCCGGCCGCCTGGTAGATGGTGAATCCGTTGTACTCTGCCTTGGCCAGCTCGCCGCGCTCCTTTTGGATCTTGGCCAGAAGCTTATCTTTGTCGTATTTGAGGTTGACGACGGCCACCCCGTCTTTGGCCCCTTGACTCAAATCTCCGGTCATGGCCCCGACAAAGAAAAAGACATCTTTCTGCGGGTCGATGCCCGTCTCCTGGACAAATTCCTGGTATTTCTGATAGTCCTTATTTTCCTTGATCGCTTTGTCAACCGATTCCGTCGTCATGATCCGGTTAACATCGATGACGATCACGCCGGCTGATTCCTTGGGGAGAAGAGAAAGCATATCATTTGCCTTAGCCGCGCCGGCTTTAGGTGCAGCCGGTTTTTTGGCGCACGAGGCCACGAAGAACAAGGCGAAAAGAACAGATAGACCAATAGCTGTGAATTTCTTCATCCTGTTTTCTCCTTTCTGATAATATGCAAAAAGCGCATAGCGCTTTTTGACTATACCAGAAAGTCATCCAACGCGCAATCTTTTTTAGACGTTCGGAAGCATTTTCAATTCCGTGATAGTCCTATGCTGATAGAAGGGGGGGCGTGGTTCGGGGGTCCTCCGCCGCCCCGAGCGTTTGATGCCCCCGTCTTTGGCTCTGGAAACAACATGATTGACCGCACGGGCGCCGGGGGGAACTGCGACAGGGCCCGCCCCCATCACATCATCATAGAAGATGCTTCCTAGAAATTCCTGCCAGGTCATCGAGTGAAGATGTAGCGGATGCCGATCGCTCCGCAAAGATTGATCTCGTCGAAAGCAAAGGACGGGGCGATCTCGAAGAAGATATTCAACGGAGTTTTTTTGAGAAACAAATCAATCCCCAGAAGGATGCGGAACCAGGCGCTGTTATTATCCTGAACGATGATTTTCCCGCCGGCGCCGACGTCAAAAGAAAACTGAACGTTTTGGTCGCGGGCAATCCGGGCACTGTAGAACAGATAATCCGCTTGGACCTGAAGAAAATGGCCTTCCATCTGCGACCAGCCGATCGAGATTCTTTTTATCACGACGGTCTCCTAATTGAAAAATACTTTCGAGCTCTCGTTATCTTTTGTCGGATATTTTAAACCGGAGGCAAAAAATAGGAAATAAAAAGGGGCCGGGAAGTTGATTTCTTTTCGAGCTCCAGGTAATGTAGATGGAGTCAATCGAGATGCCGAGAACTCCCTTGCAAGAGCTGATCGCGAACCGTCGCAGCGTCCGCCGGTATCTGGACAGACCTGTGGAGAGGGAACAAATCCTGGCCTGTATCGAAGCGGCCCGGCTGGCGCCTTCAGCCGAGAACGCGCAGCCCTGGCGTTTTTTGATCGTCGATGACCCTCAGCTCAAAACCGAATTTGCTGCCGAAGCCTTTTCGGGCGCGTATTCCTTTTCTAGATTTGCCGCCAAGGCCCCGGTCCTTATTGTCATTATGGCAAGGCTTGATCTGGTCGCCCACAGGCTGGGCGGACGGATCCAAGATGTCTCGTTCTATCTCGTGGATATCGGCATTGCCGGGGAACATCTCGCCCTTCAGGCAGAGGAGATGGGCCTCGGCACGTGTTGGATTGGCTGGTTCAATTCCCGAAAAACGAGGAAGTTCTTTAGGATCCCGCGAAAATACAAAATCGTCTGCCTGATGACTATGGGCTATTATGAGAAGAGGCCTTGGCGGGAGAAAAAGAGGAAGTCTCTGGCAGAGATCGCTTGGTTTAACCGGCTGGAAGACTGATGAACTGGGAAGGGATGGCCGTTTGTCTTCTGCGTCGACATCTGTCCTCGCCATGGGACACGCTGTTCGTTCGTTCACCAGAGCTCTCCAATGGAACAGGCGGGGAGAGGGAGACGTTTTGGCATAAAATTTGCTGTAATGAGGGCGGATACGATATGAGCGTTACTATCTTCGCCTCGGAGGCAAGGTTCGAGACAGAACGAAAGCGGATCGGCGCATTTCGCAACGGCCGCCGAGGTTTATTTGTTATATAATATAAGGAATGATATTGTCTGGAGGGCTTTTTTTATTTTATATCCAATAGGGATGGACCACCGCCGGGTGGAAAAAAGCTGACTAATTTGATAGAATCTATAAAGATAGTAAGATTTAGGCTGCTCTTGATCCAAACGAGCGCCAGGACCGATGATCGAGGAGGACATTAATGAAAACCATAACCAGGAGGAGAGTCTGGACATCTCTTTTTATCCTGAGCTTGAGCTTAACGCTTTTCAATTCCGGACTTTATGGGCAATACTTCGGCCGCAATAAAGTCCAGTATCAGAGGTTTGATTTCAAAATTCTCAAGACCAAGCATTTTGACGTCTATTATTACCCTGAGTTCAAAGCGGTAGCTGAAGAATCGGCGCGCATGGCCGAGCGCTGGTTCGCCCGGATTTCGCGCATTCTCAACTATGACCTCCGGGGTCGTCAGCCTCTGATCCTTTATTCGAGCAGTCCCGCTTTCCAGCAGACAACGGCCATTTCCGATATTCTCGGAGAAGGGACGGGAGGAGTGACGGAGTCTTTGAAGCGGAGGATCATCCTGCCCGTGGGAGGTTCGCTGGCTGAGACAGACCACGTCATCGGCCACGAGCTCGTCCACGCTTTTCAATACGACATGATGAATGCCGTTGGGTCCGGAGGAGGCGCGGCGGCCAGTGCCGAGCGCATTCCTCTCTGGTTTATCGAAGGCCTGGCCGAGTATATTTCCATCGGTTCGGTGGACCCGAATACATCGATGTGGATGCGGGATGCCACCCAAAGGAAATTTCTTCCCCAGATCAAGAAGATGGACAATTACTACAAGTATTTTCCTTACCGCTATGGGCAAGCCCTGTGGGCTTATATCACCGGCCGGTATGGGGATGAGACGGTGGCCCGGTTAATGAAAGGCGTGGGAAGAATCGGAGACTTCGAGGCCGTGTCAACAAGAGTCCTCGGCGTTACGCCTGAGGTTCTGTCCAAAGAGTGGCATGAGGCCTACACGAAAACGTACGACCCCCTTATCAAAAAAACCCAGCTCCTCGCGCCTTCAAGCCGGGTCTTGTTCAAGGGTACGGAGGAAAACAGGTACAATATTGCGCCCTCGATCAATCCGGACGGGCGGTCGATGATGTTTCTCTCGACCAGGGACCTTTTTTCCATCGACCTCTACCTGGCCGATGCCCAGACTGGCAAGATCAAAAAGAAAATCACCTCGACAGCGACCAACGCAGAATTCGAAAGTATCCAATTCATCAAGTCCGCCGGCGCCTGGGATTCCTCGGGAAACCGGTTTGCCTTTGGAGGCATCAGCAACGGCCGGCCCATTCTGACCATTTTAGCCAACGAAAAAATCGTCGATGAGATTCCCTTCAAGAACATAGACGAGATATACAGCCCCACCTGGTCTCCCGATGGGCGCTTTATCGCCTTCTCCGGATTGGCCGGAGGCAAGACAGACCTCTATGTCTATGACTTGGGCTCAAAGAGCTTGCGGCAGCTCACAGACGACCTCTTCGGCGACCTGCAGCCCGCTTGGTCGCCAGACGGGCATTCAGTGGCTTTTGTCACCGACCGCTTCGGCACAGACCTTTCGCTCTTGAGCTACGGGGACTACGAGCTGGCGCTCATGGACCCCGAGTCGGGGAAGATCCGCAGACTCCCTGGCTTTGCCTCAGCCAAGAATATCAATCCGCAATGGTCTCCCGACTCCAAGAGTGTCTACTTCCTGTCCGACCGGAACGGAAAAACGGATATTTACAGGCTTGATTTGGACTCGGAAAAAATATTCGAGGTGACAAACCTCTATACCGGAGTAAGCGGCATCACCGACCTGAGTCCGGCCATCTCCGTCGCCCAGAAATCCGGAAACCTGGTCTTTTCCGGGTATGATGCGGGCGAGTTCAGCATTTTCTCCATAAATGACCAAGGAGTTCTCCAAGGGGATGCAAATTTGACTCAATTCGAAGGCGAATTGCTCTCCGTGCTCCCTCCCCGCGACCAGCCGAGCGGCGCTCTCCTTGGGCTCCTAAGGAATCCATTGTTCGGGCTGCCCGAGCAGATCGATTTCCCCGAAGCCTCTTATAAACCCAAGCTGAGCCTCGACTACATCAGCTCTCCCAGTATCGCTGTGGGAGTTGACCGGTTCGGCACATACGCGGGCGGCGGTGTCACTCTGTTCTGGACGGATATGCTGGGTTACCATACGCTCGCCACGATGGTCCAATCCACAAACGAGCTCAAGGGCATATCCGCCCTGGTGGGATATCAGAATTCAAAGAGCCGGTGGAATTGGGGTGGAGTGGCTCAGCGCTTGCCCTATGTCTATCTCTACTATATGGATTACTACCCACGTCCTGACCCTGGTGGCTCGAGTTATCTTGTCGAGCAACAGTACCTTTTTTGGCAGTTCAATAATCAAGTGGCAGGGTTTCTCTCCTACCCGTTCAATTCGGTCCGCCGTTTAGAGTTCAGCACGGGTTTTACCTATATTAATTATTTGAATGAAATTGTCACGGATTACTATTCTCCCTATGACTTATCGCATGTCGGTCGAGATAGGCAAAAACTCCCCACGGGTTTCAACAATCTTTCCCTTTTTAATACCAGCCTGGCCCTCATCTATGACAGCTCGATTTTTGGCGCGACCGGCCCAATCCTCGGCCAAAGCTACATCCTCCAGCTTTCGCCCACAGTGGGCTCTCTCTCTTATCTCGATATCATTGCCGACTACAGGCGATACCTGATGCCCAAGAGGCCGTTCACTCTCGCTTTTCGTGCTCTCATGTATGGCCGTTTTGGAAAAAATGCCGATGATTTCCGCCTCGGGGCTTACTATTTAGGATATCCCGGCCTCGTGCGTGGTTACGACTATTATTATAGCAACGATGTATTTGGACAACCGAACTTTTACAGTCAGAACCGACTTTATGGCAGCAAGATCTTTGTGGCCAATGCCGAACTCCGCTTTCCGCTCTTTCGTTTGCTCGGGATCGGGAAAGGCTACTATGGCGTCTTCCCGCTGGACTTCATCGCATTTTATGACTGGGGGTTTGCCTGGTGGAACAATCCTCCGCTTGGGGGGTTCACTTTTTCGGAGGCCATGCACCAACCTGTCTCCAGCGCGGGGGTCGGTGTACGGATGAACCTTTTCGGTTTTATGGTCCTCGGTCTCAATTATGTTAAACCGTTTGCCCGGACGGGTCAGGGCTGGTACGTGCAGGTCAGCTTCTGGCCTGGATTCTAACGAATTATAACTAACCTGAAGCGGGCTTGTCGCCCAGCCAGGGGAAATCAGGACTTAGAGATACGGGAATCCGGGGTGTCCCGTGTCAGAACAAATTGGGGAGGCCTAACCCGCGCTTTTTTTGATTTCCCGCACGAGCTCCCCGACGCGAGCCAGGCCTTTCTCGAGATACTCAGGCTCGGAGCCGAACCCAAAGCGAAGGTGATGGTCCATCTCGAAGTGGTCGCCGGGCACGATGAGGACGCTTTTCTCGTGGATAAGCCTGGTCACGAGCTCAGTAGAGTTGATCTTTAGGTTGTAGCGAACGAACGTGATGGCCCCTGCCTGCGGGGGGATGAAGGTGAAAAGATCGCTGTGCTTTTCGAGCCAGGCACGCAGGAGCGGATAGTTCCTCTTGAGAATGCTGCGCGTTCTTTGAAGAATTTTGTCCCTGTTGGCAGGGGAGAGGGCGATCCGGGCCAGCCTGTCGCTGAGGATGCTCGGAGAAATCGTCGTATAGTCGTGATAGGGCCAGGTCTTCTTGATATAGTCCTCCGGCCCGATGATCCAGCCGATTCTGACCCCGGGAAGGCCGTATGCTTTGGAGAGGCCGTTGACGATGATCACTTTGTCGTATTTGCCCCAAAAGCTGGCCGTGACTTTGCCTTCCCGCTCCGCCCCCTGGTAAACCTCGTCGGCGATAATCCAGGCCCCGGCTTTTTCTGCTAACTCGACAATCGCCGTCATTGCTTCTCGGCTCAGCACAGCGCCCGTCGGATTATTCGGGTTCGTGACGATGATCAATTTCGTTTTTTTTGTTACCAGCTTGGCCAGCTCGTCGAGGTCGGGAGCCCAGCCCAGGCCTTCCCTCAGCCAGAACGGCTTGACCTTGGCGCCAAAGCCTCTGAGGAGCCCCCATATCTGCATGTAGTTGGGCAGCATGAAAATGACTTCATCCCCAGGCTCGATGTTGCTCCACATCAGGAGGAAATTGGCCTCGGAGGAGCCGGCTGTGGCCAGAATTTGCTCGAGGCCTATTCCCGGATAGAGCCTGGAGATGGCCTGCCTTAGCTCGGGAGTCCCGTTCGTCTGACTATAACCGAGGCCGGTTTCGAGAATCTCCTTGAGTTCATCCTGGCTGATGAGCTCTTGAAGGGAAAGGGGATGGACACCGCTTTCCGAAAGATTGACCTCGACCACATTTTCCCAGGTGGACTGCATGCGTTCCATCTTGAATTGTTCGATTTTCATGGCGATATCCTTTTTTTAAAGTCAGATTTCGACCTTGAAGGGCCTTTTCAAGGCGAACCCGATAATGATGGAAAGCGCAAAATAGACGATGAGCCAGTGCAGGCGCAGGCCGAAGAGATTCATCCTTTTGGGAGGATAAATGACTTCGATGGACTTGATGAGCCCGGAGGAGGGGAGGGGCTTTTCTCCAGGATTGAGGACTTCCCCGACAAACCCTCTCTTCACCTTGACAGGGGAGATTCTGTCCAAAGGTCCCAGGCCTACAGCAATGGATTTAGTGAGGCTCTGTCCTCCGATTGTAAGAGTGAGTTCGTGGACGCCTCTTGATGCGGCCCGGATGCGCCAATCCATCTCCTTCTGCTCCTCGAGCCGAAGAGCCGGGGTTTCGACCACGAGCCCGGCCGGAGCTTCGACTGCCTCCGGCAATTCCGTGAGTTTTACGTTTTCCTCGAGCTTCACCTTGAGGATGGCAGATTCTCCCAAACGAAGCGGCTCATAACCAAACCAGACGTTGAGTTGCACGAGAATGAGGATCAGGGGGATTATCATCACCAGCATGGGCTTGAAGGAGTAGCCGATGTACCGGAGATTGTAACGGAGGATCTGGCCCTGGGCTTTCAAGCTAATATTCAGGTTGTCTTTGAAAAGGCGCAGCTCAAGAAGGTGAGCCTTGATCTTGTCCTTGACATTTTTTATGCCCGCCTGGTTGGACGTCAGGCGAAAAATGAAAAGCATAAGAAGGCCTGTCAGGACCGAGATGAAGACCATCCCGAACCAGGCGTTCAAATGCCGAAACGGCAAAAAGAGGAAGTCGAAAAATTTGTTCAGGATAGAATTAATGAACCACATTTGCTTAGGAAATATACCCCAGTCCTTTGAGCTTTTTTTTGATTTCCTCCTCGGAATCCGATTCTTCCAGCTTGGCGATTTCTTTTTCGAGACAATGGGAGACGAACTCTTCCGCTGAGGAATAGCCCGACATCTGGGCGTATTTTTTCACTTTTTCGAAGAGGTCTTTGTCCAGCTTGATTTTGCCTTTACCCATGCGGCCTCCTTTTAAAATATGGTTTCTCCGATCATGTCCTTGGGTTTCTCGATGCCGAAAACATCAAGGATCGTTGCGGTCAGGTCGTAGAGAGCCGGGGATTCAGCCCTTATCTTGCGGTTAGTCACCAGAATGCCCGGAATGACCTCGGGTGCGCCCATGTGGTCACCGCTCCATTTCTTGGTGTTGTCCTCAAGGACGTCCTTGGGGAACCTTCCCAGGGGCGAGGCATTCGAGATGCGGTATCCCCAGTTGAACCCGAGAACGATGTCAGGAGCGTGTCCGACTTGCGGACCGCGGTAGACATCCTTGGCCACAAACGCGCGCAGGATAGCCCGCTCGCCCGTCTTTGGGTCCACAACCTGCTCCAGTTTCTGGGCCAATTCCCGGATGAGGTTGTCGCTATCCGCACCTGCGTTGACGATTCCTTCTCGTTCTCTTCCTTGCTGGTTGATATAAAGTCCGTTGAGCCCGCTTCCGTACGCCCTGGTTCTTGACCAGTCGGTATTCTCAAACAGGCTGCCTTCTTCCTGTTTCCAGGGGTTGCGCAGCTTGTGGTAGCCGTTGTCAAGAAGCCAGGTGTTGAGATTGAAGGACCGGCGATAAGGATTGAAACCGTGGTCAGACATGACCAGAAGGAGTGTGTCCCGGTCTATGTTTTGCAGGCTACGGTCTAGGCATTTGTCGGCGGCGATGTAAATATTTTCTATGGTCTTGCCATATTGAGAAGCGAGCTTCGGGTCATACTTCGGATGTTTCTCATCCAGCAGCCGCCAGAACATATGCTGCCGCTGGTCGGTGCTGGAAACATAGTAAAAAAGGAGTCCTGAGTCGAACCTGGATAACTCATAATCAAACATTCTTTCGCCTTCTCGGAAGATCATGTCATCCTGCTCGAGAAACTCGCCTTCATCCAGAAAGTTCTGGTCAAGAGCGCTCGTGTCCGCCGGGAGGCCCTTGGTGAAAAAGGGGCCGAATTTCTTGTCCAGCTCCTGGGCATAACGACCGGGAGTGGAAATCGGAAGGGCCGGGTCGGCCGGGTCGATATTGATGGGCGTGACGTAGAGCTTGAAATTCGGCCGGACCTCTTTGAGATAAAACATACAGATGCCGGCAACACTCTGCGTCGGGATGAGATTGAAACGAACGCGTTTCCATCCGCTCCATTCCTTTTCCTTGAGGATGAACTCCTGGCCTTGGCAGGAAACCTTGGCCAGAGGGTTGACCGGGTCGATATAGACCGTAAAGTCCAACGTCGCCTCAGGGTTCTCTTTCCTAAAGGTGTTGGTGGGGCCGGGGAGCTTGGCTTCTACTCTATTCCCGATCACATAGACCTGATGAACCCTTCCGCCTCCGATGTCCTGGTTGATCTCTTGCGGCTGGGTTGTGTAAAAGTTGAAAATGCCGTAGGACCCCTTGAGGTCCGGCGTCCCCATTCCCGATAGAGTTCTCGATTTTGTGGGGACGGGCGGGTAATTGGACGGAATTTTAAAAATTGTCGCGGGGATATCATATTCATCCAGGATTTGCCAGAAGGCCTTTCCTTGGATTTGGTTTTTAACCTTTCCGCCGCGCAGCGGAAGGACGAGGTCTCCGATTTTGAGAGTCGACTTGGCCTCTTCAGTAGCTGAGCCGGAAAAGACGGGCCAGTAGGTTTGTGGATCCCGGTGCATAAAGTCAAAAATCCCATGGCCGCCGGGGTTCATGCCGGTGATAAAATTGGCCCAGGCCACCGGACTCTGCGGGGGAATGCTCGTGCGGAGCCGGCGAAAATCACCCTGGCCGATGAGGCGCTCGAAAGCCGGGAGCTTGCCCTCTTTCATCCAGGTCTGAAGAAGGCGAGGGTCAACGCCGTCGAACCCGAGGACAAGGATCTTCGTCTTTGTGGCTTTCGTGCCGGAGAC
>CAZOKP010000005.1:0-5512 GCA_964580435.1 uncultured Eubacteriales bacterium | reverse complement strand
TCCCAGGATGCGCGGTAGCCCTGGTTGTAGCCGATGACCAGGTCGGGCGCGTTTTCTTTATATGGTCCCTTATAGATCTTATCTCTATCATAGGCTTCGGTAATGGCCACTTCTCCTGCAATATCATCGCGCAGACCTGTGAGTTGGCGGACGAGATCGGCCTTGAGGGCTTTCGCTTCATCGCCCGGAGAGACGATGCCCCGGTCTTCTCTTCCTTTGAGGTTGAGAAAGAGGCCTCCAAGGCCTAGGGCATAGGCCTTGGTCGATTGCCAATCCACATCTTTGAACCATTCCGCGCTTTCCTTCTTTCCCGCTTTCAATGAGAGGTAGCCGTTCTTATGGAGCCAAGAATTGAGGTTGACGCCTCGGCGGAAGGATTTAAACCCGTGGTCGGACATGACGACGAGGACGCTTCTCTGGTCGAGCTTTTCCCAGACCTTCCCGACGAGTTCATCCATCTTGCGGTACAGGTCTTCGATGACCTGCCCGCTGAGTTCTGCCGGCGCGCTCTTGAGGGCCGGATGACCCTTATCAAGATACCGATAGAACATGTGTTGAATGCTGTCGGTGGTCTCGAATACGCAGACGACGGTCCCTTTCTTGGTCTTGGCCAGCGCATTGAACAGCATCCCTTCCCATTCTTTGTGGTTGGAGTAGGTCAGTTCGAGAAAAGGACCTTCCTTCAAGGCTCCTTCGTTGAGGGCCCAGGTGTCGTTCGCCTCACCCAGGGTAATGAAGCTGCCGAGGAGCTTGCTGAGATAGATGGAATAGATAAAGGGATGAGATATAGGGAGAGCGGGCTTCTCCGGGTCGATATTCAGCGGAGTCATGTACATCTCAAAGTGAGGCTGAAGCTGGGAAACATAGAATCGGGCGATAGCCTTGATTTTCATCCCCAGGCCCGGTCTGAAAATGATTTTTATCCAGGGCGAGAATTGTCCGAGCTTGAGGGTGAATCGCTGTCCTTCGACATCCAGTCGAGCTTCTTTTTTTTCGTGATCCATTTCTATTTGCATAGGAATTCGGATCTCTTCAATTTTTTTAAGAAGCGAATTCTCTGGCCCTGAAATATAGGTTTTGATCCGGTTGCCTTGTATCTCCACGGGAAAGGCCACGCCTCCCTCGCGCTTTTTGATCTTTTCTTTATCTGAAGTGTAAAAAGAAAAGGTCCCCTGGCTGCCTTTGAGGTCGGGTGCGCACATGCCGGAGAGGAGGTGTCCGGCGAATTTTTCCGGCGGAAAAGTGATCGGGACCCTTAGTACGGTGCTAAAGATTCCGTGGCCGCCGAGTATCTTCCAGAAAGGCACGCTTTTCCTCATTCCCCTGATCTCAGGCTTGGAAAGAGGGATGGCATATTTGCCGAGTGATAGAACCTTCTTTGGTTTACCGATATAGGCCGAGGAAAGCGAAGGCAGATAGGTCTTGGGGTCGCGGCTGAGGAAGTCAAAGATATTGTGCTTGGAGGGTTCGCTTCCGGTCATGAAGGACGACCAGGCCACAGGGGATATGGCGGGAGTGGTTGTCTGGAGTCGGGCGTAAGTGCCTTCTTTTTTCAATTTGGCCAGGTTCGGGAGCTTGCCCTCAGCCATGTATTTTTCAGCCAGGCTCGGCTCAAGGCCGTCCAGCCCGATGATGACGATCCTGTCCGCGAGAGCGCCTTTGAAGGCACGTTTTCCCCTGAGTGTCCGGAGAAGGAAGCGAAAGGGCCAGGAAAGGAAAGTGAACACAGCCAGGAAGAACGTTAGAAAGAGGACGAGGAACGAGGAAAGGAAGGCGAAGCCTGCGCCGGGTCCGATATAGGCTTGGGCAGGGAGGCTAAACAAGAAAAGAAGAAAAAGGCTGCCGAAAATTGCGAGCTTGGCGGGATATGTTGGGCTCTTGTTCATGGGTAAGTCTGCCTTATGATTTTGGCCAGTCCGCTGATGGCCAGGTCCTCTCCAAACGACCGGTCGGCCAGGAAAAAGGCATCGTCCCGGGTATGCATTCCCTGGAGGCTGGTGCGGCCAAACACCTCTTTTTTCTTAACCGACCCTTTGAGGTCGAACCCGGGCTCGGAGAGGACGACCAGGTCCGGACCTTCTGAGACGAGTGGGCCGGAATACACGTCTTCGGCCTCGAAGACTTTTCTTATTACTTTCTTGCCCTCAAACTCGAGGTTTTCCAGTTTTTGACTGATCTCCCGGCGGAAGGCATTTTTCTCAGAAGCCTCAACTGTTCCCCGGGGAAACCTGTCCTTCAGGTTCAAGTAGATCCGGTCCGGGTCGAGGGCGAATGCAAGACTTCCGGGGGAGATCTCGTCCAGGGCTTTGGGGGCCGGGGCAGCAAACTTGAGATAGCCCTGCTGTTCCAACCAGGCGTTGAGATAGACTTCCTGTTCGATTTTGCAGAATCCATGATCGGAGAGAACAAAAAGGCCCTCTTCTCCGCCTCCCATTTCGCGAAAGAAGGATCTGACCAACTTATCGATGACTTTATCGATTCGAGCGTAGTAGTCCAAAAAGCTTTGGTGGTAAAGATCCGTTGTGTCCTCGTAGGCGTTCCATAAGAAATGATGGAGCCTGTCTGTGCCGGTAAAAACGAATTCAAAGTAGTCCCAGTCTTTATTCCAGAAATAATCGAGGGCCCTTTCCCGTCCGGCCAGGGTTTTATTGAGCTCCTGCCAGAGAAATGATGGATCTTCCCTTGATTTCAGGGTGTCAATATCGATCTGGTAACCCATCTGCTCCAAGGCGGCCTTGTGAGACAGCGGATAAACGGCCTTGGACAGTTCAATGGCGACGAATCCTGAGATGAGGGTCCCGTTGATTTTGCGGGCGGGATACGTCGAGGGCTGGTTGATGATGATGCACTTTTTGTCCTGTTTTCCGAGGTCGTCCCAGAAGGTTTCTTTTTTGACATCGAGAAAATTGGGGAAGCGGATGTCGTAGGAGCCCGGCTTGAGGTCGGTGAATCCGAAGATACCGTGGCTTCCAGAATTGGCTCCAGTCATGAAATCCGTCCAGCTGACCGCGGATATCTCGGGCAGGCTGGCCTTGAGCTTATGGAGATGACCTCGCTCGATGAGCCGGGCCAGCGCGGGCATCACGCCTTTCTGGGCGAGTTCAAGGAGCAGAGAATAGGGCACGCCATCCAGACCGATGACGCAAACGCGTGTCTTTTTTCTTTTCTTAAACAGGGCCATGAAAGGGGTTTATTATACCATAACCGGGACGGTTCTCAAGGAGAACCATCCGTGAGGATGATCCGGGCATCGACGATTTTACAGCCCTTTCCTTTTTCGTAGACGAGAAGCGGGTTGATATCCAACTCCTGGATCTCCTCGAAGTCGACGACGAGCTGGGAAAGCCTCTTCAAACAATCGGCGATACATTCCATATCATAGACGGGGCCGCCGCGAAACCCTTCCAGGATCTTATGCGTCTTTGTTTTATTAATCATCATCGTGGCGGAGTATTCACGGATTGGGGCCAGCCGGAAAGATACGTCTTCGAGGGCCTCGACATAGATTCCTCCGAGGCCGAACATCAGAATGGGACCGAACTGGGGGTCTCTGTTCATCCCGAGGATGATTTCCTTTCCCGGGGGAGCCATCTCTTCAATTGTCAGGCCGGAAACCCTGGCGCCGGGCTGATGGCGAAGGACGCTCTCGAGGATCTCCGCATAAGCCTTCTTAACCTGCTCCTTACTTTTGAGGTCAAGCTTGACGCCGCCGTAGTCAAACTTGTGCAGGACATCGGGGGAGGCAATCTTTAGGACGACGGGGAACCCGATCTTTTCTGCTTCTTCCGCCGCCCCGCGCTCATCTTGGGCGAGAGCCGATTTGACCACAGGAAAGCCATAGGCCCTGAGGACCTCATACGCTTCCTGTTCGAGGAACGCGCGGCGGCCTTCTTTTCTGACCGACTGGATAATTTCATTGACCCCCGATTTTTCGACTCGATATTTTTTGATTCCTGTCTGGGGACGTTTGAGCCACCGGGTGAATTCTGTCATTTCCGCCAGCACTCGTGCCGCCGATTCAGGGAATCGATAGTCGGGGATTCCACTTTCTTCAAGGATCTCGATGCCTTTGGAGACATCATACACTCCGAGGAAACAGCAGACCACTGGCTTCTTCGATTCCTTGGCGACCTTGACAATCGAGGCCGAGATTTGATCGACCTTGGTGAAGGCGGTCGGCGTCAGAATGACAATGGCCGAGTTGACGTTTTTATCCCTCAGGATAGCCGCTAGAGTGACCTCGTATTGCTCGGCCTGGGCTTCGGCGACGAGGTCCACTGGATTGCGCAGACTGGCCGTCTGCGGAAGGACCTGCCGGAGTTTCTTCACGGTGGCACGGCTCAAGGATGCCATGTCGAGGCCGTGCCCGATACAGGAGTCGGTGGCCAGGATTCCGGGTCCGCCCGAGTTCGTGACGATGGCGACATTGCTGCCTTGGGGCAGAGGCTGGCTGGAGAAGGCCTTGACATAATCAAAGAGCTCCTCCATCGTGTCGACCCGGATAACGCCGCACTGCTCAAAGACGGCGTTATAAACCTTGTCCGACCCGGCCAAAGATCCTGTATGCGAAGAGGCGGCCCGGGCTCCCACCAGCGTGCGCCCGGCCTTGAGAGCGATGATCGGCTTGGGCCGGACGATCGAGGTCGTGATTCCTCGGGCGATGGACATGAATTCCCTTCCGTTAACCAAGTCCTCGAGGTACATCAAGATGACGTCGGTTTTGGGGTCGGATTCGAGATACCGGAGGAGCTCATTTTCTCCGACGCCAGCCTTGTTGCCCATGCTGATGAACTTGGAGAACCCGATGTTGGCCTCTTTAGCATAATCAAGAATGGCCACGCAGAGTGCCCCGCTTTGCGAAACAAAAGCGATATTTCCTTCTCTGGGCATCTGGGTGCCGAACGTGGCGTTCATCGAGGACCGGGGGTCGGTGTTGATGACGCCAAGACAGTTCGGGCCGACCAGCGTGATGTCATACTTGCGGATGATCTCCTGCACCTGCCGTTCGAGCTCGGCGCCCTTGCCCCCGATCTCCTTGAACCCGGCGGTGATGATGATAGCGCCGCGGATTCCCATTTCGCCGCACTCTTCGAGCACCTCGGGAACAATGAGGCTGGGCACGACAATTACGGCGAGGTCGATTTCATCCGAGATTTCCAGGACTCGCGGATAGGATTTGATTCCGAGCACTCCCTCCGCCTTGGGATTCACGGGAAAGATGATCCCCTGGAAACGGCTTCCCAGGAGATTGGCCAGAAGGGATTGGCCCACGCTGCCGGGCTGCCTTGAGGCTCCGATGACGGCGATGGATCTTGGGTAGAAAACAAAATCAAGATTTCTCATGCGTCCTTGGGTTCACCTCTTTTCTTGCCTGCTTCGAAGATGTCTTGGCCCAGCATCTGCTGGTCAAGATTCCTTTCTGGCCGTTTCATTCTAACCATATTTACGCGAAAGTTCAATCCGATTTGGGCTCTATTACGAAACGTGGGGTAAAACAAAGAACGATAAGATA
>CAZOKP010000004.1:0-82247 GCA_964580435.1 uncultured Eubacteriales bacterium | reverse complement strand
ATGGACTATATCCAGGCCGCCATCCGCGGCGATATCGAGAAGGTCATGGACTTGAGTTTCGATTGCTTAAGCTGCGGCCTGTGCGCCATCCGCTGCCCCGCCGAGATCGTCCACTACAACGTCGGGTTGCTCGGGAGGAGGCTCTATGGAAGATATCTCAGCCAGAAAAGCCCCGAGCTTGAGCTGAGGCTGAAGGAGATCAAGCAGAAAAAATATGACAAAGAATACAGAGAATTCATGACGATGAAGAGGGACGAGCTGAAAAAGAGATATTACGCTCGGGACACGGAAGGAACAAAAGGAGAATAAGATGTACCCAGAATACATGCATGAGTCCCTGAAACTGGTGGACCAGACCCGGCAGAAGAGGTTGGAGCTGGAAAAATCCGGAAAGCCGGTCTTCCCTCCGATGAGCGCAGACGAAAGAGATGACGTCCTTAAGAAATTTCATCCCGACTATAAGAAGGAATCGCGCCGCGTGATCCATATCGGCCCGAACAAAGGCGAGGAGATCACGACTGAAGTGGCCGACATCCTGGAATCGCACAGCCGGATCAAGCCGGAGCTCTTCGACCTGACCAAGCTCGATTATGAGACGGATATCTTGATCATCGGCGGCGGCGGTGCCGGCTGCGCCGCGGCTATTATCGCCATGCAGAACGGCGCCAAGAGTATCATCTCGACGAAACTGCGCATCGGAGATGCCAACTCCATGATGTCGCAGGGAGGAATGCAGGCGGCCGTCACCCCCCAAGACTCCCCCACCCGCCATTATCTGGACGCCCTGGGCGGCGGCCATTTCGATAACAAACCTGAACTCGTGCGGGCCTTGACCGAAGACGGTCCGGAGGTTGTTAAGTGGCTGGAAGAGATGGGCGTGGTCTGGGACAAGAATCCCGACGGCTCGATGTACGTCCTTCATGGAGGAGGGACGTCCCGGAAGCGAATGCATTCCTGCCGCGATTATACCGGCGCGGTGATTATGCGGACGCTTATGGACGAGGTGCGCAACCACCCGGATAAGATCACTGTCCTGGAGTTCATGCCCACCGTCGAGTTGATCCTGGACAATAAAGGGCGATGTGCCGGCGGCATCATCTACAATATGGAGACCGAGGAATATTTCACCGTCAAAGCCAAGGCCACTGTCATTACAACCGGCGGCTATGGACGGCTTCACATCCGCGGTTTCGATACGACCAACCACTACGGAGCTACTGGCGATGGGCTGGTCATGGCCTACCGGGCCGGAGCCAAGCTTCTCTATATGGACTCCGTCCAGTACCATCCGACCGGATCCGTCTTCCCCGAGCAGATCGCTGGATTCCTGATCACCGAAAAAATCAGGGGCGCTGGGGGCCAGCCGGTTAATAAATTCGGCGAGTTGTTTGTCTTTCCGCGCGAGCCGCGGGATGTGGAAAGTGCCGCGTTTATCCGAGAATGCCTGGAAAAGCAAAACGGCATCCAGACGCCCAGCGGAAGGTGGGGCGTCTGGCTCGACTCGCCTCTTATCGAGATCATCCAGGGCTCAGGCTACCTGAGCAAGAATTTCCCGGCCATGGTCCGGCAGTTTATCCGTTACAGCATCGACATCACTAAGGAGCCAATGCTTGTCTATCCATCGCTTCATTACCAGAACGGCGGCGTCGAGATCAACGACAAGTGCGAGACCAACATCCCGGGCCTGTATGTCGCCGGAGAAGCTTCCGGCGGCGTCCATGGCCGGAACCGGCTGATGGGAAATTCCGTCCTTGACTATAACGTCTTCGGCCGGAGAGCGGGAAAACATGCGGCTGAATACACCAAATCTGTCAACCTAGGCAAGCTGACGCTGGAGCACATTACTGCCTATGAGAGCGAGATGAAAAAGGCGAAGATCAAGACCGACCGGCTCGCTCCAGTGCTCCTGCCTTCCTACACGCCCGAGGATGTCCGGAAGCGCCAACTCACCGCTCACTACGAGGGCACGCTTCGATAGACTAACTAATCATCTTCAAAAAATCCGCGGCGACGCTTGTCCTTCTCGTTGACGGGATTCGCATCCAATGCCCACATCCCCCGCCCATGCGTAGCGATCACAATGATGTTGTCCCGCGGATGGATGATCAGGTCATGGACATAGGTCGTGGGCAGATTCCCGCCCAGCACGTTCCAGGTCTTCCCGCCGTCTTTGGTTACATAGACCGTCAGGTCCGTGCCGACATAAAGAATGTTCTTATCAACCGGATCCTCGCGAATCACATTCACAGGCCCTAAGGGAATATTTCCCACGATACTCACCCAGGTCTCGCCAAAGTTGGTTGATTTCCAGACAAATGGCGTAAAATCATCTTCGCGCTTGCCGTTCTGAGTCATATAGACCGTTCCTATATCAAAGGCTGAAGCGACAATCCTCGAGACCCATTTTTGATAGGGCAGCCCGGTCATAATCTCCTGCCAAGTCTTGCCCCCATCCTTCGTAACGTGAGCTTTGCCGTCATCCGTGCCCACATAGACCAAGCCGAATCGGAGAGGAGATTCAGAGATCGAGAATATCGTGTGATAAGGGATATCTCCCATCTCGGCGGCCGTGTTATAAGTCAGGTCGGGACTGATCTTCTCCCATGTATCTCCCCTGTTGAGCGAACGGAAAAGATACTGCATGCCATGATAAACCGTTTCGTTATTGTGCGGCGAGATGATAAACGGCGCGATCCACTGCCCCCGTAGTGGAGGTTCCTCCGGATAGGTGGCCGGCAGCAGGCGCTTTGTTCTTCCCTGGGGCGGTAGGGACATGTCCGACCGGGTAATCCTTCCGTAAAAGCTGGCTGAATAGACAATATTGGGGTTGGTCGGGTCGATGGCGTGGCTGCAGCCTTCGCCGCCGGGCGCCTGTTCAAACTCTACGGCTTCGTAGCCATCTAGTATCTTCCCGGTCCATCTTTCCTTCTTTTGGAGAACCTGGCCCCGGTAGCTTCCATGGTCCTGCATCGAGCCATAGACCCGGAAAGGAGTGGCCATATCAAAGGCGACGTTAAAAAACTGGCAGACAGGCAGATTTTGGGTGAACAGTCTCCACGTTTTGCCTCCGTCATAAGAAATGTCGATGCCCCCGTCGTTGACGTCGATGATGTAATTAGAATTGTCCGGGTCAATCCAGAGGCCATGATGGTCGACGTGCATCCCGGGGATCTCCTTGAATGTCTGCCCCCCGTCTTTAGATACACTCAATGGTACGCCCATGATATAGATCGTATTCTCATCGTTAGGGTCGACCCGGACCTGCCCGAAGACCCAGCCATATGTCCCCGAATGGCGCTCCATCAGAGTGGCCATCTCGGGCGTCGTCGGCGCCACAAGCTTCCAGGATTCTCCTTTATCATCGCTGCGGTAAAGAGTGGCGCCTTTAATGAAGCCGCTCGAAGCGCGGCCGTAAGAATCCGTTTCTTCCCGTTTAGGTTGCGCCGATGCTTCATAGTTATCGACAAAGGCATAGAGGACATTCGGGTTCTTCCGACAGACATCGATTCCGATCCGGCCTCTGTATCGCGCCTCCGGAAGCCCGGCAACAATGAGCTTCCAGGTCTTTCCACCGTCTGTTGTTTTGTATATACCGCTCTTCGAATAGCCGGGGAAATTGCGTGGATCATTCCACTTCAGCCGCATCCTCTGCCACGTCGCTGCATAGAGCGTATTGCTATTGGACGGGTCCATGATCAAGTCAACGGCGCCTGTCTTTTCATCGATAAACAGAACCTTGGCCCAAGTTGTCCCGCCGTCTGTGGTTTTATAAATGCCGCGCTCGGGATTATCCGTCCATTCATGCCCGGAAGCAGCCACGTAGACGATATCGGGATTTTCCGGGTTTATAACAATACGCGGAATGGTATAGGTGTCGGTCAATCCCATATGCTGCCAAGTCTTGCCTCCATCCACGGATTTGTAAACGCCGCACCCGGCCTGTGAACTCCTGAAGATATTGGCCTCGCCGGTCCCGATCCAGACGATCTCAGGATTGGAAGGAGCGATGGTCACGTCGCCGATCGCTGTGGACGGCGCTCGGTCGAAGACGGGTTCCCAGGTCGTACCTTCATTGACTGTCTTCCAGAGCCCGCCTGATGCCGTCGCTACATAAATTGTGTAGTTCTTGCCTTTGGGGCCGACGACAGCGATGTCAATTGACCTTCCACTGACATTAATCGGCCCGAGATGACTCCATTCGAGCTTGTTAAACGGCGAATTCTTCAGCATCTCCAGCTGTGTTTCATAACCTTTAATCCTTAAGGCAGAGTCAGTCGATTGAACCCGCTTTGGCAGCGCTGTCTTCTGAGCCGCAAGTGAGGTGACAAGGATAAAAGCAGCCATACTCAAGATTCCCATAAGGGCGCCTGACCTAAATTGGTTGTGCCGGCATAACATGATCATCCTCCTTTGTCGATGCCAAATCTTAAAAAAAGTTCATATTTATGTCAATTCGTCGAGATCATCATGATTGCACCTTTATTTCCGCGATGGGAGCGGGTCCTGTCGCGGTTCACCCCCGGCGCCCTTGCGGTCAATCATGTTGTTTCCAGAGCCAAAGGCCGGGGCGTCAAACGCTCGGGGTGGCGGGGGGCCCCGAACCACGCCACCCTCCCCTTCTATCAGCATAGGACTATCACGGAATTGGAAATGCTTCCGATCATCGTCGAGAAAAAAACAGGAAAGATCCTGGGCTGTTACGTCATCTGCCCCCTGCGCCCATCCTCATCCAGAGAGCCGCAGGAAACCTGGAAGTCAGGAGCGACTAAATAGGATACGAAAAGGAGGTGAATCGCTTTGACTTTTTGACCTAATCTGTTATATATATGCTTAAATCGAAGAATGATCAAAGCAGCGGGCTTGACCAGAGATAACGGCACCAGGATCAGAGCCGGAAATATTCTTAAGGGAGGAAAAGCATGAACGAAAATGAAATCGAAAAACGCTCATGCCTGCGCTTTAAGATACCGGGAGCAACGGTTAACTATCAAAAGAAATCCATCCTTTTTACCAAGCCGGGATTTATCGAAGAATTCTGCCCCGTTTTGGACATTAGCCGCGGAGGTATCCGTTTCCTCTCCCAGAACGCTTTAAGGCCCACAACCGATGTTTCCTTGAAGATCTCCGTCCCGGGTGAAAAAATTCCCTTTACCATGAAAGGGGTCGTCAAATGGTCCTCCCTGAGCGAAGGGAAAAGCTATAAATATCAAGTTGGTGTCCAATTCAACCCCTATGGCGAAAAGAAGGACCAGAACCAGCCGGGAAACCTAGTCAAGATCATCGCTCTGGAACAAAAATTCTTGGAAAACAACAAGGATGAGGGCGGCGAGCCGTCCGGCTCGGATAAAGACGAGTTTCAGATCTAGGTCACTTCTCCCCTTCGACGACAACCTGAGAATAATCGGCCACTTGAAGCAGGAGCTCGCTAATCGCCTGAAGAAGGGCCAGGCGGTTCTGTCTCGTGTTCTTATCCTCGGCCATCACCAGGACCCGGTCGAAGAAACTCGCCAGAGGAGCCTGCATCTTAAAGATCATGTTTTGCACTTTGGCAAAGTCCCCTCCTTCGATCAAGGGCAAACCGTTCTCTTTGATAATCGTAAAAGTGGAAAAGATCTCCTTTTCCTCTTTTTCCGAGAAAAGGTCAGCATTGATTTGGTACGGAGGCAATTCCCGCAGGATGTTGTTGACCCTTTTGGCCATGAGAATAAGCGGCTCGAAATGGGGGCTTTTCTTGAGGCTGTCAAGGGCTTTCAGCCGGAGCCCTGAATAATAGACATTATCCATCCCTGCACCGAGGGCGGCATTGATCAGGTCATAACGGTATCCCTGGGTTTCGAAAATAAAGCGAATCCGCTGTTCAAAGAAGGCCCGGCATGAAGCGACGATATCGTCTTTTGGCCTCTTGAGGTTGTCTTGGTAAGCGCAAACAGCCTTTTCGACAAGATGGCCGAGGGAAAAAACCAGCTTCTTGTCAAGGATGATTTTGCAGATCGCGTTGGCGTTCCGGCGAAGACTAAAAGGATCGCTCGAGCCAGAAACCTGAAGGCCGATGCCCAGGGCCCCGACAACAGAATCGATCTTATCGGCGAGAGAGACTAGCGCCCCGCCCAGAGAGATGGGCGAAGCATCCTCCAAGCTGACCGGCTGGTAGTGCTCGTAGATGGCCTGAGCGACCCCGGCGGGATATCCTTCTGCCTTGGCATAGAGGCCGCCTACCTTGCCCTGAAGCGAAGGAAATTCCCTGACCATTTCCGTCAGGAGATCAACCTTGCACAGCTCCGCAGCCTGGACCGCGTCCTTTTTTAACTTGTTCTCATCAATCTTGTCGCAAAGGTAGCTGACGATGCTTTTCAGGCGGGCCGTCTTGGCTTCATAGCTCCCTAATTTTTCCTGGAAGACAACCTGCCTGAGGCCGGAGGCCCTCACGGTCAAAGGAATCTTTAAGTCCTGCTCCCAGAAAAACTTTGCGTCTTCAAGCCTGGCCTTGAGGACTCTTTCATTGCCCTTGCGGATCAGGGATTTGGGGTCTCCGGGCGTGTCTGCCACTCCCAAAAAGTGGGCCAGCTGGATATTGTCATGAACCACAGAAAAGAGCTTCTGCCCCTCCCTCATCGCCACGCTGAGCACTTCTATGGGCAGCTTGAGGTACTCGTGGGGAAATGTCCCGAGGAAGACATAGGGATACTCAACATCATGAACGAGCTTGTCCAGAAGTTCCTCGTCAAGATAAAGTTTTGCCTTGAGCGGGTTCAGCTTTTTTTCCATCTGTGTCAGGATCAGGTCCCTCCTCTCTTCCGGCGAGATGATCACTTTGTTTTTCTTTAAAAGCGCCTTATATTCGCGGAAAGACCTGACCTTGAATTTCCGGGGCGAGTGGATCTTATGCCCCATCGTGAAATCACTGGATTTGATCTCGCCAACCGAGAACGGAAGAGTTTTCCCCCCGAAAAGACAAAGGATCGATTTTAGCGGACGCGAGAAACGAAGATTCGACTCGCCCCACCTCATCATCTTGGGAAAAGAGAGCGAAGTAATGATAAACGGAAGGGTTCCTGCCAGAATCTTCCGGGTCGGTTTTCCTTTGATGACCCTCCTTAGACCCAGGTATTCTCCTTTGGCCGTTTGGACGACCTGGAGTTTTTCCACCTCGACATTTTGGGCCTTGGCAAACCCTTTGGCCGCGGCCGTAGGAGCACCATCCGGCCCGAAAGAGACGGCCTTGGGAGGCCCCACGATCATCTGCTCTTTATCCTCCTGGTTGGGGGCGAAATCTCCGACGACGACAATTCTGCGGCTCGTCCCGTACGTTTCAAGCGAGGCGAAGGCAACATGTGAATCCAAAAGTTCAGCGTTCAGCTTTTCTTTGACTTGGTCGAGTCCTGCTTTGACATGGGAAGAAGGCATCTCTTCGGTGCAGATCTCAAGAAGAAATTCCATCAGGGTATAACCTCGCGGCCGCAATATTTCTGGGCGATTTGATTCACCAGCGCCCGGATCTGCCCGATCAACTTGACCCTTTCGGTCACGCTGATTGCTCCTCTGGCATCCAAAAGATTAAACAGATGGGAGCACTTCAGGCACATATCGTAAGCCGGGAGCAGAAGATTCTTTTCGATAAGGAAAGCGGCTTCCTGCTCGGCCAACACGAACGATTTTTGCAGCCTCTCAATATCGGCCAGGTTAAAGTTGTATTCAGAAAATTCCTTTTCCTCCCGAAGCCGTAGGTCCCTGTAAGAGACATCCTCGGACCACTGCAAATCATAAAAATTGTCTTTTCTCTCGAGAAACATTTCCAGCCGTTCCAGCCCATAGGTGATCTCTACGGGGACGGGGAAGATCTCAAGCCCGCCGGCCTGTTGGAAGTAGGTAAACTGGGTAATTTCCAGGCCATCGAGCAGCACCTGCCAGCCGACGCCCCAGGCCCCGATCGTCGGCGATTCCCAGTCATCCTCATCAAAGCGCAGGTCATGCTCGGAAAGTTTGACCCCTAACGAAACTAGGCTGTCGATATAGATCTGTTGGATATCCGAAGGGGACGGCTTGATAATGACCTGGTATTGATAATGTTTTTGGACCCGATGCGGATTCTCTCCGTATCTTCCGTCCGTTGGCCTGCGGGAAGGCTGAACATAAGCCACCCGCCAGGGTCTGCGGTCGAGGACACGGAAAAATGTGTCCGGCGTCATCGTCCCGGCGCCCACTTCGACGTCGTATGGCTGGGCCAGATAGCAGCCTCTGCCGGCCCAGAATTTCTGTAAGTTCATGACCAGGTTTTGAAGAGACATTTTATTTTTCTTTGCGCTCTTCATCGACTTCCCATCTTAAGACGGGATTTCGCGCCGCCGCTGTCTCGTCCAATCTTCTGACATAGGAGCCCTGAGGAGCGGACTTGACGACGTCCGGAGCCTCGCTGGCCTCCTGGGCGATTCTCTTCATGGCCTCGATGAATGCATCTAGGTCTTTCTTTGTTTCAGTCTCGGTGGGCTCCACCATCAAGGCCCCAGGCACGATCAGCGGGAAGGACATCGTCGGCGGATGGAGGCCGTAATCGATGAGCCTTTTGGCGATGTCGATATTCTGAACGCCGTGCTCCTTCTGGAGCTTGTCCGAAAAGACGCATTCGTGGAGAGTCGGCGCAGAATACTTGAGATGGTAGACACCCTCCAAGCCGGCGCGGATATAATTGGAATTCAGGACGGAGATTTCGGCGATTTCCCTCAAGCCTTCTGCTCCCAGAGAACGGATATAGGCCAGGGCTTTGATGACCACCAGAAAATTCCCGAAGAAGCTGTGGACGCGGCCGATGCTTTTGGGCCGGTAATAATCAAAAATGTATCCGTCAGCGCCTTTCTCCACCACCGGAACGGGAAGATAAGGTGCCAGGTGCCTTTTAACGCCGACGGGTCCGGACCCCGGCCCGCCGCCGCCATGGGGCGTCGAGAATGTCTTGTGCAGGTTGAGGTGGATGACGTCAACGCCCATATCGCCCGGCCTGAATTTCCCCACCAGGGCGTTCATGTTTGCCCCGTCCATATAAACCAGGCCGCCCTTGGTGTGGACGATTTCCGCAATCTTGAGGATGTCAGATTCAAAGACGCCGAGCGTGTTCGGGTTCGTGATCATCAGGGCGGCGACATCCTCTGTCATCTGCTGAGCAAGGCCGGCCAGGTCGATCGTTCCCCTTTCATTCGATTTGATCTCCTGGACACGATAGCCGCAGATATGCGCGCTCGAAGGATTGGTCCCGTGGGCCGAATCAGGAATAAGGACGATCTTTCGGGGATTTCCTTTATCCTGGAGGTGAGCATGGATGAGCATCATACCCACGAGCTCGCCCTGTGCTCCGGCGCTGGGCTGAAGGGTGAAGGCCTCCATCCCGGTGATCTCGCATAGCCAGCTTTCCATGGTCTTCAGGATTTCGAGATTTCCCTGGACCAAATCTTCAGGCGCGCAGGGATGGGAAAACAAGAAACTCCCGATCTGAGCGATTTTCTCGTTGACCTTGGGGTTGTACTTCATCGTGCACGATCCCAATGGATAAAATGCCGTGTCAATGCAAAAATTGGCCTGAGAGAGGCGGGTAAAATGGCGAACCACCTCAATCTCGGAGACCTGGGGAAAGCCCGCGATGTCCCGGCGAAGAGCGAAGTTATTCAGAATCTCCTTGTCTTCCGGCACATCGAGCTTAGGTAGACAAAAAGCTCTCTTGCCTTCGGCACTGATTTCAAAGATCAGCGGCTCGCGGTTCATCCGAGCACCTCGCCCACAAGGCGGACCAATGTGTCGATGTCGTCTTTTTTATGCACCTCTGTTACGCAAAAGAGAGCGCAATCCTTGAGCTCAGGGAAAAACGGCTCGAGGTTCAGGCCTCCAAGGACTCCGTTCCGACGCAGATAGTCTTCCACCGTTGACCAGCCGGCCGCGAATTCAAGAACAAATTCATTGAAGACCGCTCCGCCGAACTTCCGCTTGACGCCTTTGATTCTGGAGAGCTTTTCTAGGGCATAGTGAGTTTTCTGGATATTCTGATAAGCCAGCTCGCGCATTCCTTCCCGGCCCAGTGTCTCCAGGAAAACCGTCGCCCGAAGGGCGCACCAGGCCTGGTTGGTGCAGATATTCGAGGTGGCCTTTTCCCGCCGGATGTGTTGTTCTCTTGTCGAGAGAGTGAGGACGAACCCCCTTCGACCGTCCACATCTTTTGCCTCGCCGGAGATGCGCCCCGGAAACTGGCGGATAAAATCCTTTTTGCAGGCCATGAATCCGAGATAAGGCCCCCCAAAACTCAACGGCAATCCGAAGGACTGGCCTTCTCCTGCCACGATATCTGCTCCGACGGCGCCGGGCGGCTTTAAAACGCCCAGGGAGGCTGCTTCTGCAATGGTCACGATGAAGAGCGCTTGCTGTTTGTGAGTCAATTTGCCTATTCGGTCAAGGTTCTCAACGACCCCGATGAAATTTGGGGACTGGCAGACGACAGCGCTCGTTTCCGCGTCTATCTTCCGGCTCAGATCATCGAGGTCAACCTCTCCCCGCTCCGTGCAATTGACTTCTTTAATATCAATGTCCAGATTTTTCACATACGTCTGGAGGACGCTCTTGTACTGAGGATGGAGGGTCCTGGCGACCAGTATTTTTGGGTTTCCTCTGAGCCGATGGGCCATTAGGACGGCTTCTGCCGCGGCTGATGCCCCGTCGTAAAGAGAAGCATTGGCGATCTCCATCGCCGTGAGCTGACAAATCAAGGTTTGATACTCGAAAATGACCTGGAGAGTGCCCTGGCTGACTTCGGGCTGGTAGGGAGTATAAGGGCTGATGAACTCGCCCCGCGAGCTCAGGTAATCCACCACGTAAGGAATAAAGTGCCGATAAGCCCCGGCGCCTAAAAAAGAAAGATAGCCAGATTCGCGGTTCTTTCGTCCGAGCTCCTCAAAATAATGGATCAGTTCAGGCTCAGCCAGCGGGGCGGGTAGGTCGAGGTTCTTTTTCAGCCTGATCTCATCCGGAATACAGCAAAAGAGCTCTTCCAGCGAAGAGACGCCGATGGCCGCCAGCATCTTCTTCCTATCTTCATTGCTCAAAGAAATATAGCTCATGTTCAGCCTTCTGCTGCCCGCTCCTCAGGATTCGATTCCTTCAAGATATTTTTCGTAATCAACCGAGTTCATGAGTTTTTCTTGGTCCGTTTTGTCCTTGACCTTCATCCGGATGATCCAGCCCTTGCCGTGCGGGTCCTGGTTCATCATTTCCGGCGAATCATTCAGCCCGTCATTGACGGCGATGACCTCACCCGATATTGGCGAGTAAACATCGGACACGGCCTTGACAGATTCGACAACGCCGATGGTCTGGTGGACATCCAGCCTGGTTCCGATCGCTGGAAGCTCGATGTAAACGACATCGCCCAAATGCTTCTGAGCGAAATCGGTGATTCCGACGGTCGCGTTATCGCCTTCGATTTTCACCCATTCATGGTCTTTGCTGTAATAGAAATCTTTTGGATACATTTCTTCCTCCTCAGACAAAATTGAACGCCAGAAGCGTGATCCGCCTCCCAGAAATGATGTTTCCCGCGAGAGGAACTAGGTCCATAATTTTACAACAAATCGAGCAATTATGATAGCAACAAGCCATGGAGAAGCGACCTGTCGGTTAGGCGTCCATTCTCGTATTCAAAATATATACCTCATGCGGACTTTTCACCTCGCTTATAAAATGGTGTCGGGACGACTCTGGCTTTCACCCGTTTATCTCTTATGCCGATCTCGATTTCAGCACCGATCCCCGTGTCTTCGACAAGCAGATAGGACAGTCCGATGCTCTTTTTCAAGTATGGCGAAAAGGTGCCTGAAGTCACATGACTCACGTTCTGGCCTTTGAGGAACACGGGATAGTGAGGCCGCGCGATGCCTCGCTCCAGAAGTTCGAACCCGACGATCTTTGTCCTCACCCCGTCCTCGAGCTGCTTGGACAGGACATCGCGGCCGAGAAAATCGCCTTTTT
The DNA here is from genome assembly GCA_964580435.1 of uncultured Eubacteriales bacterium. Taxonomy (GTDB): domain Bacteria; phylum Acidobacteriota; class Aminicenantia; order Aminicenantales; family UBA8522; genus CAZKEW01. Next base: position 70,247 of record CAZOKP010000004.1, on the reverse strand, counting down.
TGAACTTGACGATCCACTTGAGGTCAGCTTCCAGGACTGTGGTCGTTTCATCGATATCGTTCCCGTAAAGCATCAGCTTGGCTTCGAGCCGCAGAGTGTCCCTGGCACCTAACCCGATGGGATGGATCCCATGTCCCTTCCCCTGCTCCAAAATCTTATCCCAGACGACCGCCGGCTCGGGAGAAACAGTGTAAATCTCGAACCCGTCTTCTCCGGTGTAGCCCGTGCGCGAAACAAGGGCTTCAACTCCCGCGACCTTTCCTTTCGCGGCCCAGAATGACTTCATCTCCGCCAAATTGACGTCCGTCAGCGGCTGAAGTATTGTTGCAGCCTCGGGACCCTGGAGAGCCAGCTGGGAATACCGATCGCTGGCGTTTTCGGTTACGACATCAAAGGCCGGTTTATGAGCCACGACCCAGGCGTAATCTTTGTCTGTGTTGGCTGCATTGACAACCAGAAGGTATTCTTCAGGACCGAGACAGTAGACCAGCATATCATCAACGAAGGTCCCCTCCGGCGTCGTTAGGGCCGTGTATTGGACCTGGTTAACGGCCAGCCGGCCGGCGTCATTGGGAGTGAGATGCTGAACAAAAGCGAGAGCGTCCTTTCCCTTGATGATTATTTCGCCCATATGACTGACATCGAACAGCCCGGCGTGTTCACGGACGGCCATGTGCTCCTCGATGATCCCTTTGTATTCGACGGGCATCTCCCAGCCAAAGAACTCAATCATGCGCGCCCCAAGGCTTTTATGGCACTCATAAAATCGGGTTTTTTTCATAGTGTTCCACCTCTATGGGAAAGTTATTTACTACCATAGAAGCATCCGCCTGGCAAGGAAAAAGTGGGATCAGACAAGCGCAGGGAATTTTGCTATAATAGTTAAATTAATATGATCAAGCTCAAGGCTAAGCTCAAGCAGGAAATTCTAGCTAGGATTCGGGACAAACACCCGCTTGCCGAGTCGGAGATCGAGATAACCTCCACTCCGCAGCAGGACTTCGGGGATCTCAGCCTGACCTTTCCGTTCAAGCTGGGCAAGCGCTTGAAAACGAACCCGCGCCTGCTGGCCCAAGACCTTCTCCCCTCTTTTTCGGGGCTCAGCGGAGTGGCCAAGGCCGAAGTGGCCGGACCGGGGTATATCAATCTTTTTCTCGACCGGACATCGTTTTTCCAGGCCGAACTTGCGGCTCTGACGTCGTCGTCCCTCTTTCCTGAAGAGAAAAAAATCACCATCGAGCACACCAATATCAACCCGAACAAAGCCGCGCACATCGGACATTTGCGCAATGCTTGCCTGGGCGACACCCTGGCCCGCTGCCTCAGGTACAAAGGCGAGAATGTCGAAGTCCAGAACTATATCGACGATACCGGAGTGCAGGTAGTAGATGTCGTCTTTGGATTAATGGACCTGGAGAAAAAGACCCTTGCCGACTTTGACACAATCAAAGATAAATTCGATTACTATTGCTGGGACCTTTATGCACGCACCTCCAGCTATCTCGAAGCCAACCCTGACGCTCAGCCCAGGCGGGGGGAAATCCTTAAAAAAATCGAACTGGGGGAAAACCCGGAGGCAGCCCTGGGTCACGCCGTTTCTCGCCGCATTCTGCAAGCGCACCTCGAGACCATGAAGCGCATCGATGTCACCTATGATGTACTTCCTTGCGAAAGCAGCATCTTAGGGCTCAGATTCTGGGAAAAGGCTTTTTCACTCCTGCGAGACAAAAAGGCCATCTTTCTTTCGGACGAAGGAGCGAATGCCGGCTGCTGGGTCATGAGGCTCAAAGATGAGGCAGAGAGGGAGAAAGTCATTGTCCGCTCGGATGGGACTGTGACCTATGTCGGCAAGGATATTGCCTACCAGCTCTGGAAATTCGGCCTTCTGGATAAAGATTTCTATTATGAGCCTTTTGTGCAAGAAGGCGACAGGACCATCTGGATCACCACGTCTTTGCCCAACCGGAACAGTGCGTCTTTCGGCCGGGCCACCAAAGTCTACAACGTCATTGATACTCGGCAATCCTATCTTCAAAAGATCGTCGTCCAAGGTTTGAGATCTCTGAATTACATCACTCAAGCCGAAAAATCCATCCATTTCTCCTACGAGATGGTCGCCCTTTCGCCGAAAAGCCTCAAAGAGCTGGCCTATGACATCCGCGAGGAAGATAAGGAACGCAGCTTCCTTGAAGTTTCGGGAAGGAAAGGCCTCGGGGTCAAGGCGGACGACCTTCTCGACAGGTTGGAGGAAAAGGCCCTGGCGGAAGTCGAGAAAAGAAACCCTGAGCTCGGCCCCGACCTCCAGGTTTCTGTCGCCCGGCAGATCGCTACAGGAGCCCTGCGTTATTTCATGCTCAAATTCGCCAGGAATTCTTTGATCATTTTTGACTTCGAGGAGGCGCTGAGCTTCGAGGGAGAAACCGGCCCTTATCTCCAGTACACCTTTGTCCGGCTGAACAGCATCTTTAGAAAGCTCGCGGAGAGAGAGGATTTCGGCGAGAAAGAGATGGAAAATCTCCTTAAGCGGGATAAGCTCCCGCTTGATCTTCTGGCGAAAGATGAGGCCCGGGATTTTTGGGACCTGGTTTTCTACGCATCTCAGTTCGAGGAGCAGGTCCCCAATTCCATCCTCTCCCTCGAGTTTTCCCATCTGGCCAAGTTCGCCTTCAATCTGTGCCAAAAGACCAACGCTTATTATCATCTCTATCCCATCCTGAGCGAAGAAAACAAGGACCTAAAAAAAGTGCGCATACTGGCCATTTTTTACATCAAGGAAGTTCTCAAAAAGGCCCTCTTTCTTATGGGCATTCCCCGGCCCGAAAAAATGTAAGAAGAGGGAACCGAGCCAGTTTCTTAAAAGAAAGGAGTCAAAGCATGATCGAAGTTGAACACCTGACCAAAAAATATGGCGACCTTATGGCCGTCAGCGACCTGAGTTTCAAGGTGGAAAAAGGCGACATTTGGGGACTGCTCGGCCCCAATGCCGCCGGCAAAACAACCACCATGAGGATCCTGACCGGGTTTTTGCCTGCGACCAAGGGCAAAGCTTGCGTCGCCGGGTTTGACGTCTTTGAGCAGCCCAACGAGGTCAAAAAGATCACTGGCTATCTTCCTGAAGTAGTCCCCCTTTATACCGAAATGACCGTCTCCGACTACCTGACTTTTGTGGCGGCGATTAAGCAGGTCCCATCCTCAAAGCGGAAACAGGCCCTGGGCAAGGCGCTTGAAGTCAGCGGCCTCGAAGCGGTCAAAAACAGGCTCATCGAAAACATATCCCGGGGGTATAAGCAGCGTGTCGGAATCGCCCAGGCCCTCATCCATGACCCGCAGATCCTGATCCTTGACGAGCCGACCATCGGTCTCGACCCGGCTCAGATCAAGGAGATCAGAGAGCTCATCAAATCCCTCAAAGGCGAGCATACCATTATGCTCTCGACTCACATCCTGGCCGAAGTCACACAAACATGCGATGGAGTGGTTATCATCAATGAAGGCAGGCTCATGGCTTCAGGCTCGTTGGAGGAATTGACAACTTCTTTCGGAGAGAAAGAAGGCGTCGTCCTTAAGCTTAAAAAGGGCCACGAGGAAGCCGTTTCTTTTTTGCAAGCGATCCCTGGAGTTGACCGGGTATCCCGGCAGGATGGCGAATTTACTATCGAGTGGGTCCCCGGAAAAGACCTCCGCGAAGCTGTCTCAAAGCTGGCGGTGGAGAAAGGCTGGGGTCTCCTGGAGATGAAGCCTGTGGCCATGGACATCGAGGACCTTTACCTGCGTATCGTCTCGGGAGGTACGGAACAATGAGAAACATAGGGATTATCGCCAGAAAAGAGGTCAAAACGTACTTTACCTCGCCCATCGCTTATGTGGTTATATGTGTTTTCCTTGTCCTGGTCGGTTTCTTTTTCTACAGCGCCATCTGGTGGTTCAATTCCCAGTCCATGCAGATGGCCCAGAATCCTTATTATTATCAGCAGATCGATATCAACCAGATGGTCTATTCCCCGCTTTTCCACAATATGAGTATCATCCTCCTTTTGATGTTGCCCCTACTGACCATGCGCCTCTTTTCAGAAGAGAAGAAGACTGGAACGGAAGAGCTCCTTTTCACTTCTCCGGTCCATGTTCTTCAGGTCCTCCTGGGAAAATATGTGGCCGCCCTGGTGGTTCTGGCCGCCATGCTGGCGCTGACCGGTCTTCTTTCCATTTTCACGTTTCTCTGGGGAAATCCTGAGTTTGTCCAGATCCTTAACGGCTATCTGGGCCTCTTCCTGATGGGCGCGGCTTTTATCGCTGCCGGCGTCTTTTTCTCTTCTCTCACAAAGAACCAAATCGTGTCGGCGATCTTGACCTTCGGCGCTCTCCTCCTTTTCTGGATTCTAAACTGGGCGTCCTACTCGGCGACAGGGATATGGAGAGACGTGCTCAACTATCTTTCTATATTCCAGCATTTTGACGGCATGACAAGTGGCATCCTCGACACCACGGATGTCGTTTATTATCTCAGTTTCTCCTTTTTCGCCCTCTTCCTGACTCATTCTGTGATCCAGTCGAGACGTTGGAGGTAGGCCATGGAAACCATGAAGAAATACCTGAATTACATCGGCCTGACCTTGGTTCTTGCGGGTTTGATTTCCCTGATCATATGGCCCCAGCGAAAAACAACGGACCTGGCCATCCTCATGCTTGGATTCGTTTCGCTCATAGTCTATACAATCCTCAACCTGTCCTCGTTGAAACGCGGCTTCAGCCGCAGATCGTTTCTCTATTCCAGCAACCTGCTGCTGGTCGTTGTCCTCGTTCTCGCGATTCTTGTCCTGGCGAATTACTTTCTCGCCCGGCACCACTACCGGACTGATTTTACTGAAGCCAAGATCCACAGCCTTGCCGACCAGTCCATCAAGGTTTTGAAGAACCTGAAACAAGACGTCTTGATCAAAGCCTTTTTCCGGGAAGGCAACGCGGGCCGGGCCAGAATGGAGGCCCTGCTCAAGATCTATGCCTATCATTCCAACAAGATCAAGCCTGAGTTCATCGACCCGGACAAGAATCCTGGAATCGTCAAACGGTACGGCGTGACCCAGGACGGAACCACGATTTTCGAAAGCAGCGATAAAGAAAACAGAATCACCACGACGACCGAAGAAGATATCACCAACGCGCTCATCAAGATCTCGAGAGAGAAGAAAAAGATGATCTATTTTCTTGAAGGCCACGGTGAAGGCAGCATCGAAGTCACCGAGGACAGCGGCTTTTCTGCGGCCAAGGACGAGCTCCAAAAGCTCGGCTATGAGGTTAAGAAACTCACCCTGGCGTTATCGGAGACGTTTCCTCAAGACTGCGCGCTCCTCATCATTCCCGGACCCAAGAAAGACCTTCTGCCAAACGAACTGGAAACCATAAAGAGCTATATCGGCCGGGGGGGCAGGGTGTTCTTCATGGTCGACCCGGAGACGGCACCCGGGCTTACCCCCTTCCTCCTGGGCTATGGAGTGAAGCTCGAAAACGACGTGGTCGTGGACACGGTGTCCCGGCTTTTTGGGGGCGACTATTTCATGCCCGTCATCACAGAGTATGAACCTCAGGAAATCACCGCCAACTTTCGCTACGCCACGTTCTTTCCCTATGCCCGCTCGGTGAATGTCGCGGAGCCAAAACCTGAGGGAGTGAATGTCAACATCATTGGCAAAACGAGCCCGAACTCCTGGTCGGAGAGGCAGCTCGACCAAAAGACGGCGGCATTCGACAAAGATAAAGATATACAAGGTCCGATTCCGCTCGCCGCGGTTGTTACGGTCAAGTCGATGGAAGAGAAGAAAGAAGCGGTGGAAAAGCCCGAAGAAAAAAAAGAGAGAGAAGAAAAGAAGCCGGAGGCAAGGCTGGCTGTTTTCGGGGATTCAGATTTTGCCTCCAACAGGTACTATAACTTTTCCGGAAATGGAAACCTCTTCCTCAACACGGTCAACTGGCTGACCCAGGAGGCGGACCTGATCTCCATCCAGCCCAAGACCACCACGCCTCGTACGATCCAGCTCACACCCTCGCAAGGGAGGCTGATTTTCTTCATGTCCGTCATCATCCTGCCTCTTGTTATTCTTGTCCTGGGCATTTCCGTTTGGATCAGGAGAAGATCGCTATGAAAATCAAGACCACCCTTATCCTCCTGGTTGTGTTTGCGGCACTCCTGGCCTTTGTTATCTTCTTCGAATCGAAAACCCAGGAAAAAAAGGAGGGCGAAGAGAAGCTCGTGGACCTTTCCTCTGCGGACGTCGAAAAGATCACCCTGAAAAAAGAGGACGGAACTATCGCTTTCAAAAAGGATAGCGGCGAGGATTGGCTCATCACCGAACCCTTGGAAGCAAAAGCGGATTCCACCGAGGTCAACCGCCTGGCCGAGGATTTTTCAAGCCTCAGGATCGAACGGGTCGTCGAAAAAGAGGGCGGGGACATGACCAAGTACGAAATTCCTAAGAAAGAGCTGACCCTTTGGTATAAAAACAAGCCACAACCTGTGAAGATACTCATCGGCATGGAGAATCCGCTTGATAACGCCCTTTTTGCCAAAAAAGAAGATGACCCCAGGATCGTCCTCATCTCCAGCTCCTTCAAGAGCCTGCTCGACAAGAAGACTTTTGATTTTCGCCAGAAGGACATCTTCAGGTTCGAGCCGGCCGATGTCAACGCCATCAAACTGCGAGCACAGGACATCATCTGGGAAGCTCAGAAGAAAGAAATGGACTGGTTCTTCCAAAAGCCCCTAAACGCTCTGGCCAAGAAGAGCCAGATTGAGGATATCCTGCGGACGCTGGCCGAGCTCAGGGCCAAAGAGTTCGTCTCGGAACAGAAGCACGATGAGGATATCAAAAAATGCGGGCTCAAGGACCCTGAGTATCTCATCTCGCTCACTCTGGCCTCCAAGAACCAGGAGATCATTTTCTTTCTCCATAAGGACGGGGACAATGTCTATGCCACAACCTCTCTTTCTTCAAAAATCATCGCCGTGGACGGACAAGTCCTCGCCAGCATCGAGAAAAAGGAGGGGGATGTGAGAGACAAGCAGGTCGTGGCTTTCAACAGCTGGGAGGCCCAAAAGCTCCAGCTCAGAGCCGGCCCTCTCGCTCTCACGGCCATTAAGGGCAAGGATGAAAAATGGTTCTTGGGTGAGGCGCTAAAAGAAGAAGCAGACAAACCAAGGATCGAGACATTTCTCCGCAAAATAGAAAGCTTGGAAGCCGCCGAATTCATAGATTCTCCGAAGAGTCTTCAGGAATACGGTCTGGCCCAGCCTCAAGCCGAGGTTACGATTTGGACAAAAGAAAACGAAAAGGAGAAACAGACCCAACTCCTCGTCGGGCTTGAGGTCAAAGAGAAAAAGCAGGTCGTTGTGAAGAACCCGAACCTGGCATACCTCTTTCTCGTGGACTCCTCATTTCTGGCCGAATTCCCCAAAGACGCAAAAGACTGGAAGGCGCAGATACCCCAAGAAAAGAAGGAGGAAAAGAAATAGATTTTTTAATGGGTCCTGTTGTGCTGTCACAAAGTGAAAGATCATAGAAAAAACAGACGCCTCACAAGAGAGCTTATCTGCTGGTACGGGGCCCATCACCGCAAACTCCCCTGGAGGGAGACGAGCGACCCCTATCGGATCTGGATATCAGAGGTCATGCTCCAGCAGACCACGGTCCCTGCTGTCCTCTCACATTACCCCAACTGGTTCAAGCTTTTTCCCGACGTCCAGGCGCTGGCCCGGGCTCCTCTACAAAAAGTCCTCAAAGCTTGGGAAGGTCTGGGTTATTACCAGCGCGCCAGAAATTTGCGTACGGCCGCCGAGGTCATCAGCAAGAAGCATGCCGGCTCTGTTCCCCAAACATACGAGGATCTCCTAAGCCTGCCTGGTTTTGGCCCGTATATAGCTGCAGCCGTCGTCAGCATCGCCTATGGCAAGCCTTACCCCGTCCTGGATGCCAATGTACGGCGGGTACTGCTGAGATTGTCCTGCATCAGGAGGGAACCTGATTCAAGAATGGAAAAACATTTTCTGCGTGACTTGGCGACCCTAATGCAAGAAACCCGTCCGGGCGAGTTCAATCAAGCCATGATGGAACTCGGTGCCCTAGTCTGCAGGCCAAAAAACCCCTCCTGTCTCCTTTGTCCTTTGCAGCGATTCTGCCTGGCTTATAAGGAGGGCAAGCAGGAGGTCATTCCGGCACCCAAGAAGCGGACCTACAGAAAGATCGAGACCGTCGTCGGCATCATCGAGGAATCCGGCAAGTATTTGATCCAGAAACGCCCTTCAACAGGACTGCTGGCCGGACTTTGGGAGTTCCCGGGAGGGAAAAGAAAGAAGGGCGAGACTCGAGAAGGAGCGCTGCGCCGCGAGCTCAGGGAGGAGGTTGGAGCAGAAGTCAAAGAGGAGAAATTCCTTCTCAAGATCCAGCATGCTTATACCCAATTTCAAGTGTCTCTTTATGCCTACGAATGCGTGCTTCGCCGTAAGCCTCGACTCAGAAGGGATTCCCATCGGTGGGTGATATCCGAGGCCTTGAAACGGTACCCTTTCCCCTCGGGAAGTGCTAAGATTGTCCGTTTCTTGGAGGAAAGAGATGAGCGCAACCCGGGACGCGTCCGGAAAAAGGTCTGATTGCGGATGGAAGTAACCTTCGATTTTGTCGCTTATGGAGAAAAATTCGAGCCACAGCCTGATACCGTCGTCTTGGATGTCGGGATGAAGACCGTCCCGGGTGTCATCGACCATCACCATCCCGACGCCGAGGCCGAATGCACCGCCTCTCTCATCGCCAAGTATCCTGAGCTCGTCCTCGACCACGTCAAGGCGCCAGAAAACCTCCGCCTCATCACCCACCGTTTGCCTGATTTTGATTCTCTCTCTTCGATCTTCCTGACCCTCAAGCTTCTGGAAATCGGCAAAGTCGATGCCGCAATGCAAAAGATCGCCCGCTACGCCAAGATGGTGGATTCCGCTTCCCTCCCCAAAAACATTGACCTCGCCGCCACCCCCTATTCCATCCTCAGGGCTCTCTTCTCTGGGGCCAAAAAGGAGGAAAGCGAAATCAACAGGGAAAGGACGGCCGAGGGCAGTAAATTCATGAGATTTCTCCACGCTAAAGCGCAAGAAGGGTATGAAATCGAGGAGAACCGGGTGCTGTTCTCCGGCATCGAACGCTATGAGAGAGCGATGAGAAAAATCGAGGCCGATTATTTCCATTACCTTGATGATGTCAGCCGGTCTCAGAGGCTCATTCTGGACCTCCCTCTATCCCAAAAAAAAGGAAAAAGAATGGTGGATGGGCTCATCGTTAAAAACCCGTCCAGCTTCCTCCTCAAAGAATGGGCCCGCCGGGATATGAACCAGCCCTCTCTCGGAGAAGGCTTTTCCTTTCTGCTAACGAACTTTGGAAATCAGAAGTATATTCTCGGGGTGGACCCGGAAAAAGGCGTTCATCTCAAAGGCCTCGGCGGCCTTCTCAATCGCGAGGAATCCCGAAAAAGGCAAGCTTCAGGTCGCTCCTTCCTCTTCTCTTGGTACGACGGAAACTGCCCTTTCTTTAACTACAGGATTATCGACTCTCCTCAAGACGGCACTCTCCTCAGCCAACAGGAGATCGTAGAGCTCCTCCAGGAGTTCAGCCGGAGTCTTGACCAGGACATCTGAATTTTCTTGGGCCTATTTTTTCTCCAGCAGAAGAAGCGTGTTCTTGGGCAGGCCAAAGGAATCAATAATCTTTTTGAACTCCTCATACTGGCTGACCGGAATCTCTTTTTTGCGGAAACGAAACGTTTTCTTGATGACGACCGAAGATTGACCGGCATCATAAGCCGAGGAGAAGGAAAAATCTCCATAGTCCTGCTGGAAAGAATAGGATTCAGGGAAATAGAACGGCTTGAAGTCGGCCGGGATCTTGACGGTCACCGTCGAGAGGACCTCTGATTCCCCGGCCATGCGGAAAGGATACAGGCGTTTGGCCAGGCTGGGGGTTGCGGGCAGGTCAGAAAATGCATAGGGAACCTGAGGAATCGTGATGAGCATGATGTTTCCCTGAAAGATACCGTAGTTCTTGCCGCTGAACTCCTGGGCGATCCTCACCTTCTGCGACAGGTCCTTGGGGTCGGTCAGCTGGTTCTTCAAAGCTTTCCCATCCTCACAGATCCTATTGACGGACTCCGAATAAAACACGTCCAATTCTTTCCCTGTCTTATCCTTGAGCTCACCTCTGGCCCTCTTGTCAAAAAGCCCGGATAGCTCTGAGGACATTCTCCCCTTGATACCGCCCGACCCGTCAATTTCGGCAGAAATCTCGTTTTTGAGGATGCTCTCCGCCTCTGAAAGGCAGCGAACGGTCACAAACTCGACGCCATCGGGTTTCACTTTCAGCCCCCGGGATTCTCTTCCTTCCAGGAAGTACCCAAAGATGGAATCATTAGCAAAAGGGTTCAAGAAGAGCTCGCCGTCTTTTCGGGCTCCAACGACACCAACAAGGATGGCGTCAAATTGCTTGAGCGTGGGGATATCTTCTTCTGGCGAAATAGACTGAGAATTGACGAGCACCGGATAAGCAGGAATTCCGGCTGCCTGCAACATGGAAACGAGAAGCGCGCTCTTGTCTTTCCAGTCCCCGTACCTGTTTTTCAACACGGTCTCAGCATCGTGAACATCATAGCCTCCCTCTCCGAAATCGAAGCGAATGCTCCTGATTTCCCAAACCACGAAAAAGAAAATTTTTCTTAGTTTTTCTTCCTGTGAGGAGGCGTTTTTCACGATATTTTCTGTTGTTTTTTTGACCTCCTCCGAAGGAGTCGCTGCTTTAAAGAACGATTCAGAAAAAACTCGAGCGGCTTCCTCCCATTCCTTGAAAGTTGTGAAAACAACCCGGGAGGCGAGCTCTCCCAAGGAAGGCATGTATTCTTCTGGTTTTATCTGCGGGCAATCCGCGGCCACGAGAGTGAAGATCTTCTGGCCGCCGATTATTTCCTCCTTGAAATCCGTTTCCAATCCCTTGATCCTGTATTTCAGGACTTGGTCCTGGGGGATTATGACTTTCAACTCTTTCTTGACCATCGGCTCATCCAGCTGGAAATGAACGCGCCCGTCTAAATTTCCGGCCCTTTCTTTTTCCTTTTGATAATGAACAACCAAGACTGAGCCGGGATCGACTGAAGGGAAGGAGAGAACGCGGTGCAGGATATTGGCATACATATCAGCCTCGGCCAGCTCCGGCGGATTGACATCGTTGATGGCCTTTTGTTCCACGTCCATCGAGGAGGAATCAGGCTTGAATGTCTTGGCCACGAGGACGGTAACCTTATCCTCATTCCGATCGTACGGGATGCGGAAATCGCTGAATTTTTCTCTTCCCGTCAGGTTGAATATCTCTAAAGCGCGGAAATAGTCCTCGGTTCTTTTTCCAGTCTGGTCCAGAGCAAATGTCTGGGCGGCCCGAATGACGACAGCGCTCGAGTCAGGATATTTCGCCCGTGACGGCGCGCTCTTGACGATATCCTCGATATTCTCCTGAGCTATTAGCGGGGAAAGGAAGAAAAGCAATAAAACGGCACTCAAAACTTTGATTTTTTTCATGGCCGCCCTCCTCTTCTCTCTCCCTCGGTCTTTTCCAGGATGATCATGGCTTTCTGGAACCTTCTCAGCCCTTTGACGACTTTTCTGAGACTCTGGTATCCTTTTGAATCAAGCATTGGCTCTTCGATGCGGAAGTCGCTGGAAAAGAAAATCTTGTCTCCCTCAGTCGACGTGGTCAGGATCAAAGACACCGGGCCTTCCCTGGTCTGGATTGGATCGGGAACCGCCCGAACTCTATAGCCTGGTGGAATCGTAATCACTTCCTCCTCACGACAGCCCAAGGTCGAAGGCAGTGACATGGGATATTTCCTCTCCTCCCTGCCGGCAAGGATCTGGAAGATGCTGAGCGAGGTCAGGTCAAAGGCCTGGGTGGAAAAAGGGATCTTGAACATCGTGAGCCGGCCGACATCGACAGCATAATCCTTGGCTCTATAGTTGAAGGCGATATCGAAGGGCACAGCCAGGTCAGCGAAATCTCCGGCCTTCAAGTTTTCAATTTTTATCGTTGTCGCTAGGTTTTGGCCAAGCTGTGACCAGATCATGGGCAACTGAAAACTGGGGACCTGTTTAGCAACGCTCCGTAAAATAAGATCGTAGAATCCTTTCCCAGAGATATTGACTTTCCCTTCGATGCTGCCGTCAGGAAGCAAACTTGTCTCTCCTCTGATGAGGCCGAGGCTCTTTTCAGCGGGAATGGGAGGGAGCTTGATCAGGTCCTTGCCCTCTTTGTCCAGAAGGAGCACATAGCGGCCGCCCACATAGGTCTCTCCGAAACCCGAGCTCAGCTCGAGCGTCGGGTCCATGTACACAATCCTGCCATCTTTAAGAATGACTCCGCAGATCGCATGCTCGAAAAAAATAATCGGGATCTCCGGATCTGTTTGCCGGGATATATTGATTATGGCATCATACGCTTTGACTCCGATTTCATTGAGCAGGGCCATCATCAAGATGGACTTGTCCCGACAGACACCATACTGTTTCTCAAAGGTGTATGTCGCCTGGTGCGGCTCGATGAATGCTCCCAAGTCCATCGAAGAACCCATGTAGCGGATCTTGCGGGAGACATAGCGAAAAATGGCCATGATCTTTTCTTCCTCTGTTTTGCAGTCCTTGGTCAATTCCGCGACCTTTGCCTTCAAGGCTTCATTTGAGTCCACCTTCCCGGCGTTGAGGCTGTCTCCGTATCTGGAAAGCTCGGCCCAATTCTTGAACGTGCTGGCGATAACCTTGAGAGCCACGTCGGGGATAGGAACCATGCCGAGTTCCTGTTCGATTTTCGGGGAATTGAAAACCTTCCAGTTATAGACAACCCGGTTTCCTCTTTCCTGCCTGGAAAATTCAAGGCTGCCGTTTTTCACCACGCAATTCAAGGGCAACGAGGCCGGGCCTTCAATCGTGTACCGCTTCCTCAGGATCGGCTCAAAATACTGGAAGACGATGAGGTCGTTATAATGCCCCTTGATCAACGGCTTGGATTTTGTCTCCACGAGAGTCTCGATGGAGTCGTTCAGTTCGACACCGGGAAAGGTGATGCTTATCCTGCGGAAATTCTCCTCCAGGATATTCATCTGCTGGGTCTCTTCCATCGTTCCGTCTTTCATCGCCTCTTTAGGCACAGGGACGACCCTTCCATCCGGCTTGATCACCCGGGCAAGAACGATATTGACTGCCGAATATCTCCGGTGATAGGGCACTTTCTTGGCGGCAAAAATCTGTTTACCCTTGTCCGTCAAAATTTTAACGAGCGAATGCTCGGTGGCAGTGAATTCGCCGCTGTCCTGGAAAACAACGTTAGTGTCCTCGAAGATGATCAAAGCGTGGGCGTCCGGATGCTCTTTGAGTCCGCCTGCCTGCTGGATCTCTGCGAGAATGGGTTTGATGTCCTCCGTTGCCTGGGGAAACAGGACGGTCAATGGGAGCAGCATAATAAAAGCCCCCAAAATCGTTTTTTTTGTTCTCATGGAAATTCCTCACACAAGTTTTCGCACCCGATAATGCTAGTATGATTGAGCGGGATAGTCAAACGATTCGGTCTAAGATTGCCAATAGGGCGCGCCAACGGGTCCTGTCGCGGCATCCCCCCGACATCCTCGCGGCCTATTCTGTTGATTACACAACAGAAATTCCGGAGGCATCAAACGCTCCGGGCGTCGGGGGGCCCCCCAGCCGCGCCACCCATTGGCTGATGCTCTGATTAGTGCTTACCTTTTGAAAATACCTTACCTATCGATAGCAATAATTTTTTTTGGTGATCTTGGGATTCGACTGAGCGGTAAGTATCTTATTAACAATGAAAACTCATCAAGGTAATTCCGCTTGAGCTCGAGCATGACTCAATACAAGTTCGACGAGGCGCCCGGCAATGCTATGGACGATCTCATCCGGAACTCCGTCAAAGGCTTTGGATTTCAGACGCAGGTCAATCTGGTCATTGACATAATCCACGGCGACAAAGACTCCGACAGGAGTCAAAGCGATCTCGGTGCTGAAGATGTCGAGGTTCGAGACATGGGCAATAAGCTGTGTGGTCGAATATAAAGGAGCAAGCCCGCAAGCCTGCTGCTCCTCCTCGCTGACGAGAACATAAACGTGCGTATTTACGTCCCACCAGCAGGGATAGATATCATCGGCGCAGGAAATAACGCGGAACCAGGCCGCTCGGTCTCCCAGCCGGGCCGGCACGATATGCGCCTGGAGAAGGTAATAATCGGCGGGATACTGCAGCCTGGCCTGTTGCACTTGTTCAACCGACGTCGCTTCGATAATCACTCCTTCCCCGCCTCCACCGTGAGCCGGCTTGATGGTGAACTTCTCTCCAAGAGGGCAGAGGTTTAAAGACGGGAGCTCCGCTTGCTCATCGTAAGGAGGCAGAATGATGGTATAGGGTGTATGAATGCCGGCGGTGATGAATTCCAGATGCATGGTGGCCTTGTTCATAGCGTGGACAGCCCGGCCATAGGGATTGATCCGGTAAACGCCGTGCCCGGCAGCCCAGCGGACAAGAGGCAAAAAGCGTGGATCGGCTTCCGAAGCCCGGTCAAGGAAAGCCGAAAAACCGATCTCGTTTTTTTCCAGGGCCTCAGTGATAGGAAAGAGATTCCCGGGCGTGACCTGGAGAAATTTCAGTCCGCGCGCCAAGCAGGCTTGTTCAAGGATGGCGACAAAATCGGCGTCGTATTCCCAGTTCCAGGCCAAACAGAAATCAAAGTTGGTCATCTCTTTTCAGCCAACCTCTTCATTATAGCTCTAAGCGGGACTTCATCAAATAGGCTCTATGCTCTGGTCAGGTTTATGATGATTGCTTGATGTTGCGGAAAAAGGGCCAGCAGCTCTTGTCTTAGGCCGACCTCGAAATCACGGAAGTCAAAACCCGGAGCGACAGTGCAGCCCACAAGCGAATAAGAATTCACTGTACTTACAGCGGCGCCGAGCCAATGGCCGGATGGGATAACAGCTTGAAGAACTTGACCCGCGTCAAAATCAGGGCCGAGCCGTGTTTCATTGAAATCGCCGGCCGGGCTGATCACATAAAGAGAAACGGGGCTCCCTTGGTAGAAGTGCCAGACCTCGTCAGATTTCAACCGGTGAAAATAGGAGACCTCATGCCCAGGCAGCAAATAATAAATAGATGTCGAAAAAACTCTCGACCCTTCATATCGGTCCGGCAAAGCTTCTTTTGAAATGCTTTCCGCTGAACGATAGATTTCTCTGTAGTAGCCCCCTTCGGGGTGTCTGGCCAAGCGCAATTTCTGGGTCCAATATTCAGCCGTTTTCATCCGGAGAAGAATCCTTTTAGGGCCTTGAGGGCATTCACAGTGATCCATTTGCTCGGCTTTCCCTTTTTCTCGATGTCCACCTGGAATCGTCCATTGAAGGAATTTTCAAGCTTCCAGCGGCCTCGCTCATCCTGCTTGGCCAGCACCAGGTCCATGGCTTCCCGCATGCGAGGGTCTTTGAACCCCAGCCGGGTCAACAGAGTCAGAGTTTCGAGGACATCTAAATCCCAGATCGCCGGGAAACCGAATTTGAGCCATTTTGGCTTGGCCACTTTCGTCAGGTCATGGCTCCTTTTATAGATATGGTGCTGAAGGAGATATTCAGCAGCCTCCTCAATTGTGCTTTTCATCGCTGAAGAACGTTTCCGTTCAGGGATTTCTTCTAGAGCCTTTAAGGCTTTCACTACACCCATATGGCAAGTGTGCTTGCCCCAGCAAACGTCTCTTTTCTCATACGGCCAGCCTCTGGGGGCCCGAGAGGTTCCATCATCAAAACGCTGAAATGTCGTAATCCAATCAATCCCCCGTTCGACCCTGGGATCTTGGAGGTAACCCATCCGGATCAGGCTCCAGACCATATTTCCAGTGAGACAGGGAAGCACGCAACTGTGGTAGCCTCCAGATTTCTGATTTCCGAGATAAGAAAATCCGCCGCTTTGACGATCCTGAGAGATACGGAGAACAAATTCGCAGGTTTTTTTTATCCTCTCATCGTTCCCATTGGCACCAAGCTCGGCCAGGATGATTAGCTGCCAGACTGTTCCTTTGTATTTTGTCCGGATATAAAAATCCTCGCTCTTTTCCCAGTAACCGCCTTTTTTTTGCTTGGCTAAAATCTTTGGCACTACTCCTCTCTTCATGATTTCCTTCTTGGCTTTGAGGCATCTCTCATCCTGGTGTGGCAGCCCTAAGAGGTCAACATAAGTAAAAAATTGAACGGAGGGATTCTCTTTTTCCAAAAGCCAAGGCAGAGGGTCAGCCTTAAGGACCGTCTTCCAATCCATGATTTGATTTATTGTGCCCTTTTAAGAAGTCGGATATCGTCTATCCAGATCGTCGCCGGACCTTCGCTGACCACATTGAGCTTCACAAGACCGGGTTTATCCCCCTTCTTGAGAAAGAAGGGGATCTCCTCAGTCACCCAATCCGTTGTCCCCCTGAGCGGAGCTTGAAGACCTCGGGAGAAGAATTCTCCTCTGCCGTCGAAATAGCACCACATCTCCAGGTAAACATTGCCCTCGGCGTTTTCTGTCCGGAGCCTGGCCTGATAGATCAAGACAGCATCCTCAATATCGATATCGTCGACTTCAAAAAGCCGGACCACTTCCGGCTGCGCCACCGTGATCCGGAGTGAGCCCTGGCCCTCCTTTTTTGTTTGAGAGTCGATCTCGACTCCCGATCGGGTGATCAAGCCCTCAAGACTGTCAAGAGGAAACGCTTTGAGCACGATGTCTTTTCGGGACAGCTTGCAACATCCTGCTATCAAGACCATTATTAAAACACCTGCCCAAACCGGCCATCTTCTCTTGTTCATTGATCTTGCCTCCTATCTTCTTGAGATTTTATTTTCTCAATCATACTTTCTTTCAGCCATTCTGATTCTTCCCTTTTTCCGGGAACAGAAAATCCAGAGCTCAGACGCTTGCCCTCTTTATGCCAGATAATCTTGAGAATATCCGCTCCCGCCGCCCATCTCCCCGAGTGCCACTTCCCCGACTTTAGCTGCTCAATGGACTCAAAGGGGATAAAAAGAAGTTCCCTGGTCAGATATCTTAAAAAATAGAACCCTTTCTCATCCAACCAATACTCTCCGTTGCCTCGGGCAAAAAAGCCCTCCTTTCGGTACCGTTTCCACCACTTTTCATCGATCTCAGTGCCTAGATAATGGCCTGCTTTTTTCACCATGTTTTGTTTCTATCTCTTTGGGGCCGAAGGAGGCTTCTGGCTGACTGATATTTGAGCGAGTGACTTTTCAAAATCAGCGACCGCCAGCCTCCTCCGTTTGGCGATGATCCTATGGCCCTCCTTTTCGAGAAGCCTCAGTTGCGCTTCTGCGCCGCCGGGATACTTCGCGTTGATCTCGCCGCCTGATTTCAACGTCCGCCAGTAAGGGGTAGTCTCTCTGATGCCCTCTTTCGAAGCTTCTTCGGCGGCATTCGCCGCGATCCAGGCGAAAATGCCGGTGGTGATAGGGCAGCCCATAGATGCGCCGTGCTTTTGAGCCAGGATCTTCCGAATTTCGTTGATCGTGATAACTTTGCCCCGCGGGACTTTTCTCATGATCTCATCGACCTCTCGGGGAGCGGGAATGACCACGGTTCCCGTCCCCCACCTTTGGCTCATTTTCTCGGTGATCTTCTCCACTCTGGGAAGGCCTTTATCATCGGCCAATTTTTCCTGCCAGGATAGCCTGCTCTGAGTTTTGGTCTTCACATCAGCCCTCCATGATTTCAAATCCCAGGCCTAATATATGGTTTTGAATTTTCGCTCATGCTCTAAGAGCCACTTTTTGCGCCAAAGAGATCCCCCGTAGCCGACCAGGTCGCCGTCACTTCCGATCACCCGATGGCAGGGAATGATGATGGAGATATTGTTAAGGCGGTTGGCATTCCCCACGGCCCGGAACGCTTTTCCCCTCCCGATCGCTGCAGCGACGTCTCCATATGAAGCAGTACTTCCATAAGGGATTTTCAGCAACTCACGCCAGACCTTCTTCTGGAACTCCGTGCCTTCAAGAATCAGGCGTAGGGAAAATTCCTTTCTTTTGCCTCGAAAATACTCGTCGACCTGCTTGACGGCCTCTTTCAAATATGAAGGAGCCTGAGAGACTTTGACCGGCTGACATTCGACAAAGTTTAACAGGGCAACTCCCTGTTCTGTGCCCACTATCTCGATCGTTCCTATCGGAGAATGATAGTAGGCCCTGGATTGCGCTGGCGCCCTGCGGCTTTTTTTGTTCCTCATCCGCTTCTTCACTTATATTTGTGGGAAAGGGCCGGAGCCTCTTCCCCATCTCAATATTAAAACCAAGAGACTTCTGAATCAATACCGCCAGCTTGTCAAATCGGCGTTCGACGGGGCCGACTTCTGGATCCTCTCCATGATCTTAGGGATATGCATCTGGTGATATCTCAGCCTGGAGATAGCATTCGGCCGGGTATGGTCGCCGTTCCAGCAATGCTCGGCCCTGTCTCCGTAGTCCACTTCGCCATCATAGTAAGGGTCTTTTGTTCTTTTCAGGAAATCCTCCATCAGATAGACGGCGTTATTGAGATAAAAACTGTCCATGTCGCCGCAGTAGATATGAATCTTCCCGTTGAGCTTGGGGCCGAGGGTTTTCCAGTCCCGCTCAAGGATGTAGCGAAGATCATAATGTTCCCGCCAGTATTCCGCCACCGACCGGTCAATTTCGCCCGTCATCCTGTCCCAGATGGGCTTGGGATAGCCGTCCTCGGCGACGGGCGAAAAAACGGCTTGCCAGATGTCATACTGGTCTCCGGACCGGGAATTTGTCCCCAGGACGAGCTCGCGATGATTTGATTCCTCGAGCGCACAAATCACCTCACCAAGATAATTTCTCTCGCTCGGCCGCTGTGTCTTTTTCCATCGGCTGTCAATAAAATAGGCGTTCTTATGTTGGTATACATTAACCGAAGTGTAAGCTCGGAAATCGATCGGGTCAGGACAGGCCGCCCAGCAGCCGTTATATTCTTCGGGATAGAAAACCTGAGCCGCCAGAGCCTCCCAGCCGCCCGTAGACCCGCCGTAGAGAAAACGGGCCCAGCCCTCGCCGATGCCACGAAATTTCTTCTCGATATACGGGATAAGTTCGTACGTGATGGCGTCACCGTAAGGGCCCAGATTGGCGGAATTGACGGCATAGGAATCGTCATAATAGGGGTTGGCGTGCTGGATCTCGATGATGAGGAAGCGAGGTGTGTCCGGCGCGATCCAGTATTTATAAAACTCATAGGCAGATTGCTCGACAATCTTGTTATATCCCTCGAGCCTGAATCTTTCGCTGTACTCAGGCTTGAGGTTGGGGTCGGGCGGTGTCTCGCGGAATCCGCTGAAGGTGTAAGGAAAATGGCCGTGAAAGATGATGAGCGGATAGCGCGCCTCCGGATGCGCCTCAAACCCCTCTGGCAAAAGCACATTGGCACCGAGATACCATGGCTGGCCCCAGAACTGACTCAAGAGCTTGCTCTGAATCCTGATATGCTTGATATATTTTGTGTCTTTCGGTTCTGGTATGACCGGAATCTCCTGGTCCAGTATAACTTTGATCAGCTCGTCTTTTTGGGGATCAAGGAAGATTTTCTGGGGCGCACTGTAAAGATTTCCCGGCTTCTGGTTCCACTGCTGTCCTTCCCCCCTATCCATGGGGAGCTTGACGGTATGCCCGTCGGCGCGACGAAACGTCTCGTACCGGTTCAGGAGCACCTGAACCCAGTATTCGCCGGCCGGGATATCGGCGATGCTATTTACGGGATAGCCAAAGACACTTTTATCAAAGACGGCGGCCTGCTGAGGTTTGAGCCCGTCCACATCGATTCCGAAGACAAGCTGCGTGTTCGGGCCGTCGCTAATCTGAAAGCGCGGCTCTGCGGTCCCGTCCGCAGAAATCAGCAGCAGCATTCGGCCATCAAGAGGCTGCTTTGACCGCTGTTCGGGAAAAGACACCCCTACACGCAATCCGCCTTCCCCTGGCTCGCCGAAGACCGACGGTCCCGTGAATCCCAAGAAGATCAAGCTGAGGGAAAAGGCCCAGGTCAGAATATTCCTACTGCGTTTGTGGTTCATGGCATCGTCCTCCTCAAAAGAAAGCTGGACTCAAATCACAAAAAGATTTTTGCCCGAAAAACTGGGCTCGGAGGTCAGGTTGACTCCCAGCCTGCGCAGTCCGGCCTCATCTCCCGGAGTGGGAATATGTGTCAGATGGACTTCGCAGTTCCGGAGCTCATTCAGTTTTTCCAGCGCCAGCTGGGCTGAAGGATTGCTCGAGGCGTTGATGCTCAGGCTGATCAAAACCTCGGCGACGTCCAGGCTGACCGTCTTGGCGCCGAGGATGTTTTCTTTGAGGTTCCCCACCGAATTGATGATGGCGGGGGACAAAAGATGGATCTTGTCCGGGATATCAGCCAATTTTTTGACTGCGTTAAGGATCAGGCTCGAGGCCGCGTGCATGAGCGGAGAGTTCTTTCCGGCGACGATGGTGCCGTCCTTGAGCTCGATGGCGGCCCCACAAAAGACGCCCTTGTTCCCCTTCCCCGTTTCCCGGGCTTCGTCGGCGGCACGCCTCGCCGGCTCAACCACATTGCGGTCCTCGGGTTTGACTCCGAGTTCTTTCATCAGAAGTTCTGCCCTCTGCACGGTTTCTCGATCAACGAAGCCCATAGCATACTCGCATCTGTAGCGGAAAAACCTTCTGATCAATTCCTGCTTGGAGGCTTCCCGAACGACCCCATCATCAGTGATCGCGTTACCGGCGCAATTGACGCCCATTTCTGTAGGAGATTTGTAGAGCGACGCCTCTCCTGTTATCCGCTCCAATATTCTCTTGAGCACGGGGTAAACCTCGACGTCGCGGTTGTAGTTCACTGCCGAGACCGCATAGGCTTCCAGGTGGTAGGGATCCACCAGGTTGAAATCGCCGATATCTGCCGTCGCTGCTTCATAGGCGATGTTGACCGGGTGCTTGAGCGGCAGGTTCCAGATGGGAAAAGTCTCGAATTTGGCAAAACCCGATTCGATGCCCCGCTTGTGGTCATGGTAGAGCTGCGACAAGCAGGTGGCCAATTTGCCGCTTCCAGGGCCGGGCCCGGTCACGATGACCAGGGGATTTTTCGTCTCGATGTATTCGTTGGCGCCGTAGCCTTCATCGCTGACGATCAGGTCGATATCTGTCGGATATCCCTTGGTGTAGCTGTGGGTATAGACTCGAATCCCCCGCCGCTCCAGTTTGTTCTTGAACACCTTGGCCGAAGCCTGATTGTCAAACCGGGTAATTACCACTCCCAGAATCCCGATCCCCCACTCGGCTAGGTCATCGATGAGCTTAAGCGCATCGACATCATAGGTTATGCCGAAATCCGCCCGCACCTTTCTCTTTTCAATGTCGCCGGCATAGATGCAGAGCAGGACATCGGCCTGGTTTTTCAGCTTTTGGATCAGCCGCATCTTCACGTTTGGGTCATAGCCGGGCAGGACTCGAGCGGCATGATAGTCATAGAAAAGCTTGCCGCCGAATTCGAGGTAGAGCTTGTTATGTGATCTTCGTTCCCTTTGGAGGATAGCCTCCGTCTGCGCAGCTAAATAGCGCTCGTTGTCAAAACCGATTTTCCCGGTCACGCGTCTTTTCCTTTCAGGGAAGAGTTTTATATCGCAGGCGCATGGCTCTGTCAACCGTGTACCTGCTCGATCGCAAAAAGTGGGGTAAAACGAAAAGGCGAGGAAGGGAATATGATCAGCCGCAATCCGCCTCGCTCCCATTCAGGTTTTTCACGCCGTTCCTTCAGTGGTCGCTGCGGCCGATTGCGGCTGATCATGATCTCGGTCTAAAACTGTCCCCCCACTTTTCGTCATAGGGCCCCTTGTATGATGTTTTGCTATTTATGTAGAATAATAAGAAAATCAGGAAATAACGATGCCGGAAGAACAGGTTTTCAAAGGATTTACCAGGGAAACGATCCGTTTTTTCAACACCCTTAAAAGAAACAATAACAAAGAATGGTTCGAGCGGCACAGGATGATTTATGAGACTCAGGTGCTGGAACCCGCCAAGGCTTTTGTGACGGCCATGGGCGCGCGGTTGAGAACGATATCCCCCAATATCATTGCCGTCCCGAAAATAAACAAATCGTTGTTCCGGATCAATAGGGACACACGCTTCAGTTTTGACCAGTCCCCTTACAAGACCAACCTGGGGATCTATTTCTGGGAGGGGAGCCCCTCGCGGATGCAGGCATCGGGCTTCTATTTTCATGTTGAGCCCCCGAAATTGATCCTGGGTACAGGATACTATATGTTCCCGGACCGCGTGCTGGAGCACTATAGAAGAGCTGTCGTTCACCCAAAGTATGGCCAAGAGCTGCGCCGCATCATCAAGGATCTTCTAAGAACGGGAGAATTTGAACTGGGCGGCAGACATTACAAGAGGGTGCCTCCCGGGTTTGATCCCTCGCATCCGAACGCCGAACTGCTCCTCCATAACGGCCTGCATGCGGGCTGGGAAGGCGCCATCCCCAAAGAATTTTTTAAGCCGATGCTCGTGGATTTCTGCTTTCAAAAGTTCAAGGCCGCGGCACCCCTTCATAAATGGCTTGTCGCCCTCAGCACAAGAACGCAAATCGTCTGAATCAGATAGAAAGGGCGAACAGGAGCTGAGCCGGGAAGTAAGTCCCCAGGATGAATATCTCCGCCAGCCAGAATTGTTTCCGGAATTTGTTGACGGCCCAGGTCGATTCAGAGAAGAGGAGCAAGATGCCGCTGACCATGACGAAAAGGCTCTTCTGATCAAGAAGGCTGAGATATCTGTTGACCCCCAGCCAGACCAAGGCAGAAACAACAAAAACATAGATGAGGACGGGAAAGCGCATTTTGTCGAGCTTGCCATAAAGGTAAAGATAAACGACGGATCCCAGCGCCAATATCAGCAGAAGAGGCAGGAAGGAAATGATCTTGATGCCCCGGCTGATGGCCGAAATATAAAGAAAATAGCCGGCTAGGAAGGCTAAAAGGCCCGGTTTGATGAATTTTGTCCCGGGCAGCATGACAAGAATGTCTCCCAAAAAAGAAAAGCACAGCCCGGAAAGGATCAAGTAAGAATACGTGGAGGGGAAGGCCGTCATCCTCTCCCAGGCCAGCGAGATGATCATGATCATCGTCAACGGCTTAAAGGCGTAATGGATGAACTTCTGCTTTTTATATTTGCCATAGATGGCGAAAATAGCTGAGATGCCGATGACCAAAAGCGACAGCATCAGATTCATGAGTTTTGGTTAGGCCTTAATTCTCAACAAAATTTTGAAGTCGTCGAACAGGCCGTAGCCGACCACGGAGTACTTGGTGCCGGGCGGATATCCGCCGTCGGCGCCCTTCTGGAACATGCTAGGCCAGGCCATGCCGAGCCGAGGGTTGTCATGGTGAGGCCCGAGCGTATTTTTCAAAGTGCCATAGACGATGACGCTCACTTTGTTCGCAGCGGCGCTCAATTGGTCGGTGATGTCGAGCTCAAATGGCTCGAAGGCGATGAAACCCGCCGTCTTCTCCCCGACACGGACTTCAACCACGGACCCGAGCCAACGGCCAAGCCTCACAAAATAACGTCCTTTGTCTGCATCCAGGGAATCCAGGTCTAATATCTTGCTGTAGCTCACCCCGCCGGCATATAAAGGCATCCCTTGCTCCGACCAGGGACCCAGTTGAAGCCTTGCGCTCGGGATAAGCTTGAACCCTTTCTCTTGGCTCTCTAGTCCGAAATTTCCAAGAAGATAAACCGACTCAAGCTCGCTGAAGAGGGTGAAAGGTTCTGCTTTAAGACTGATTCTGTTCTTCCCTGCTCGGGAGAACTTTCCAATGTTAAAAATCCCGAAGCCCATGTCGAGCCACCATTGGTCGGGGGCCGCTTCAACCTTGCTGCCATTGATAGAGATCTGATAAAACGCCGGCCGTTCGGCCACGAGACGGAGCGATGATAGGTCGACGCCCGGGCCGGACGTGAACCAGAAAGTTGCCTCAAATGCTGAGTTCGGCGGAAACTTGTTCAGGTCAAGAATATTCGTTTTGTACTGGACAGCGCTGTCCCAGGGATTCCGGCCAAGGCCGAAGTGCCCGAAAACTTTGCGCTGGGCGTCATAGAAATAAAGGTCCCGCTCTTCTTTGTTTCCCAGGCCAAGATCACAGTAGTCGATGGTCAGGACGTTAGGCGATTCCGCTCGGATTTCCGAATCACCTGCGGGTGTAATCTCTCGCCAGCTGAATTTCTCCTGAGGTGCTTTCCCAACCTTCTCCTTGCGGAGGCCAAGAAGCAGACTGCCTCCAGGCGCTATATTGAACTCCACATGAACCTGGCCCTTCCGGCTCCTGGAAGGATAGGGGCTCGCAATCCCATTGAATGGATCCCAGCGTTCCACGGATTTCCCTGGGGCAGAAAATGTCCCGCTCACTCGCTCTCGAGGACTGATGTTTGCCAGAAAGACGAGCTCCGCATCGGCGAGCTTCCGACGCTGGTGGAAGAACATGGTCTTGTCGCCGTTCAACTCCATGAACTGAATCTCCCCGGCGCATATCTCAGCCAGAGCGCTGATTGTTTCGTCGGCAGACCGGGCGATCCAATGCTGAGGATCGGCCCCGGCGATTTTCCCCGGCTGCTCTGACTCTTTTCCGTCGACGAAGCGCGGCACCCCTGCGCAGGAGAGGACCCGGCCTCCACTCTTCATATAGCCTGAGAGAAGCTCCAGGGTCGACTGGTCCAGGTTTTCCAGGCCTGGCGGAAAGACGACAGCATCGTAACGTCGCGCGCCAACGATCATGGCCTTCTGTTCCGCCCGGCCGTGGTTGCGGAGGACATCCTCGCTCCCCAGGTCGTATTCGATCTGTTCCGCCTCCAGCCGGTTTATGAAATTCGTGAATTGGTCTCCAGTGGCTTTCAGACGGTCAGACTGAGCCGCCGGAGAATAATACATCCAGGCGGTTGTCGTCGGCTCAAGGACAAGGATCCGGTTCCGCTGTTCGCCCTTGCTCATGACAACGGAAAGCCGTCCCAAATAATCGCCCATGATCTTATAGGCATGCCACCACGGTTCATGATAGGAAAACGACTGAGGATGGTCACGCTTGCGGGCGCCCATGATGGTGACGTAGGAAAGATGCTGGTTGATGAAATTGACTCCGAGGGCGAATTCCCAGTCGGCAATCCTTTTCTGGTCGAAGAAGGTCAAGTCCCACCCCGCTGCGCCATAGGTTTCCGACATTGTCCGGCTCCGGCCGAGCTGGTTAGCAATGCTCCGGATCTCTTTGGGTGCCCGGGCATTTCCAAACTGGGCATGCGGGCCAGTATCCCACTGGTTCATCAGGCAGTCGATCCCCGGCATGTGAGCATAGGCGGCTACGGCCAGATAATCCGGAGTGAGGCTCGGCGCGGGCCACTCGTGCTCTAGGTAATGGCCGGTCAGCCAAAGGTTGTTGGCAGCGCAATAATCATAATAAGGCTTGGCCCAGTTCTCGATGAAGAGGTCAGATAAAGTAGCGTAATAATTGTGCCTGACGGTCTGCCAATCGCTGATTTCTTCGAAAAGCGAGGGAAGATGAAGCCGCAGGTCATAGCCCCATTTTGTTTGGAATTTCTCGAAGAGCCCGGGTGTGAAGTTGACGATGTCCTCGGCCAACACGGGACCATTGTTCGCCTCATCCTGGAAGCTTCCGGGAACCGTAGCGCCGAATTCTTCGCCAATCGTTTGCTTATACGCGTTAAGGGTGATATCGAGAAATTTGTCCGTGACGTCCCGGCGCATCAGATCGATATAGGTAAACCCGCCAAACCACGGAGAAGGACTCGCCTTCTGGATTTCGAAAAGAAAATAATCACCCACCCCCAGAGATGCGCTGACCCCCGGCTGAATGGCCTTCTCGCTGATGTTCTCAAATTCAGACCTGATTCCTTTGAGAACGACGATCGGCTTCTCTTTGAATAAAGCCGGAATTGCCACGGCTTTGGTCATTTTCAGGCCGAGCCCGACGGAATCGGGCATGTCCGCCGGGACGTGGCCTCCTGCAAATCCTGAGGGATAGGAGTTCTCATCATAGATCCAGACTTTCATGCCGAGGCGTTTCCCCACAGCGACGGCATGCCGGCAAGAAGCGAGCCACTCTTCGCTGAGATAAGGCGTTATTAATCCAGGCCGCGGATGGATGAAAACGCCTCCGATGCCATGGGCTTTGAAATCAGCGAGCTGTGTCTCTATCTGTTCCTTGGTGATGCGGTCATTCCAAACCCAGAGGGGCGCGCTCCGGAATTCAGCCGGCGGGTCGGCGAAAGCTTTAAGGACATCAGCATAGGTATCGCCGGCCGCCCTTTTTTCTTGGCAATGAAAAGAGAACAGGCAGATCAAAATGAGAGCCGGGCTCAAAGCGAAGGCTTTCTTCATGGCACTCTCCCTCCTGAAAATGATCTTTGTTCTTCCAAAAACATCGAACGGAAATAAACAAGACCCGTTTAGGGGATTAAGACTGGCGGAGAGGGTGGGATTCGAACCCACGGTCCCGGCATTCACCAGGACAATCGCTTAGCAGGCGATCCTGATCGACCACTCCAGCACCTCTCCGCAAACGCCTGACAAGCGGGCCTATTTTAGCATGTTTCGATTGGACTTCAAAGCCTAAAAGCGGACAAGGAAATATGGGCTGGCGGAGGGAGAGGGATTCGAACCCCCGTTCCGGAGAACCGGAAAGCGGTTTTCAAGACCGCCGCCTTCAGCCACTCGGCCATCCCTCCGCAAGGTCAGGTTATTTTCTCGAGCCCGTCCATGTAGGGACGCAGGGCTTCAGGAATGATGACAGAACCATCTTGCTGCTGATGGGCCTCAAGAAGGGCGCTCACCGTCCGGCCGACGGCCACTCCGGAGCCGTTCAATGTATGGACGAATTCCGGTTTCGCTTTGGGCTGGGGGCGGAAGCGGATGTTGCCTCTCCTGGCCTGAAAATCTGTGCAGTTTGTCACCGAGGAAATCTCCCTGAACTTTTTCTGGAACGGCAGCCAGATCTCAAGGTCATACGTCTTCGCCCCGGCAAAACCCAAATCCGCGGTGCACAGCGCAACAACTCGATAGTGGAGCTCCAGTCTTTTCAGGACTTCTTCGGCGTCCGTAGTCATTTTTTCCAGCTCTTCAAAGGAGCGTTCAGGCGCTGAAAAAACCATCAGCTCAACCTTGTTGAACTGATGCTGCCGGATGAGGCCCCGAATATCTTTACCATAAGAGCCCGCCTCGCTGCGGAAGCAGGGGGTGTAGGCAACAAACCTTTGCGGCAGCACAGCCGCTTCCAGGATCTCGTCCCGGTAGAGATTGGTCAGGGGAACCTCGGCGGTAGGGATAAGATACCAGTGCCTGCCCCTGAGTTTGAATAAGTCCTTCTCGAACTTGGGCAGATTTCCTGTAGCCGTCAGGCTCTCCGCGTTGGCGATAAAGGGCGGGATGACTTCCCGATAGCCTTTCTCCTTGGTTTGGAGATCAAGCATAAAGTTTATCAGGGCTCTCTCAAGCCGCGCCCCGGCACCCAGATAGACAGCAAAACGCGAGCCGGTGATCTTGGACGCTCTCTCAAAATCCAGGATGCCGAGCCTCCGGCCAATCTCCCAATGGGGAAGCACGGGAAAGGCAAACTCGGGCATTTCGCCAAACCGGCGCAACTCAACATTGTCTTCAGAGCTCTTGCCCACGGGCACGGATTCATGAGGCAGGTTGGGAATGCGGAGAAGGATATTGCGCAAGTTGTCATCAAGCTCTTTCAGCTCAACCTCAAGGCGGTCGATCTCCTCCCCGACCTTTTTCATCGCAGTAATCAAAGCCTCCGACTCCTTCCCTTCCCGTTTAGCCTTGGCGATAAGCTCTGAAGCCCTGTTCTTTTCTGCGCGGAGGTCTTCCACGCGCTTTAAGGCTTTTTTGCGGCCTTCCGCCGCCTTGATCAATCCCTCAAGGTCAAGGCGGAGGCCGCGGCTGGCTATTTTCTTGAGAACATATTCCCTGTTTTCGAGGACAAATTTTAGGTCTAACATTGGGGCTGATTATAGCATAATTTCTGAGAGTTTTGGAAATGATTGCGGGTCGCATTTTTATGCTTGTCAGACCGTCACTCCTTGTGTATATTTACGGCGAATTGAGGATAGAACTATGAGTCTTCGTCGGGCTTCAATAACCTCCCAGATGGACAAGCTCTACGAATTCGACCGGGAGCCTGTCTCTCCAGACAAACTCCAGACAGGTGGAAAATTCGCCGGTCTTTTTGCCGGTGAGCACGTGGCTGCGACCGAGTTTGTGATCGGCGCCTTCTTTGTCCTCCACGGAGTGACGGCAAAAGACCTCCTCATCGGTCTTTTCGCGGGGAATCTTCTGGCCGTGCTCTCCTGGACTTTCATTTGTGCGCCGATCGCTATCCGGACGCGTCTGACGCTTTACTGGTACCTCAGAAAAATCGCCGGACCGGGTTTGACCTTCATTTATAACCTTGCCAACGCCGTTCTTTACTGCATCCTGGCCGGTGCTATGATTTCGGTATCAGCCACGGCCATCGGATTGGCCTTCCGCATCGAGGTTCCTTCCCTCGACGCGGTCTTTCCCAACAGTCTTGGCTGGGTTCTACTAACGTTTGCTATTGGCGCCCTATTCGTCACCCTGGCTATTTTGGGGTTTGAAAAGCTCAGCCGGTTTGCCGAAGTCTGCTCCCCCTGGATCTTCGTTGTTTTTATCGCCGGTGCCGTCGCTGTTCTCCCGCGTCTAGGGGTGAATCCTCAGCTCGACAACCTCTGGGAGATCGCCGAGACCAAGGTCTGGAACGGGATTCCTCTGGCTGGGCAGGATAAATTCGGCCTTGGGCATGTTATGTTTTTCGCCTGGTTCTGCAACCTGGCCATGCACGTCGGCCTCTCCGATATGGCTATTTTTCGGTACGCCAAAAAATGGACTTACGGTTTTTTTACGGCTTTTGGAATGTATCCGGGCCACATGCTTGCCTGGATGTGCTCCGGGATTATGGTCGCGGCCATTGGCCGGGAAATGAATCCCGGTCTGATGGCCTATGAGGCGGTCGGGCTGGCCGGAGTGGCCGGTCTTCTCTTGGCGGGCTGGACAACGGCCAACCCGACTCTTTATCGGGCCGGCCTAGCTCTTCAAGCGATCAGCCCCAACTGGCCCCGCTGGAAAATCACGCTGGTGGCAGGTGTTGTTACCACGATCCTCAGTTGTTTTCCGGTCTTCTTCATGAAGCTGCTTGACTACGTCGCCATTTATGGGCTCGTGCTCATGCCTATCGGCGCTGTCGTCTTTGCCGAGCACTGGCTCTTTCCTCTCCTCAAAATCGAACAATATCGGGCCGAAAAATACGGCTGGCTTTTCAACTGGAGAGCCTTGATAGTATGGGCCGGAACGCTATTGATCTGTTTCTTCATGCCGGTTCACCTCTACTTTCGCTGGCTTCCCGGGTACTTTATAGCTCTTATTGCCTATGTCGTTTTACAGGCCGTGGGGAGAAAATAGGATGCGGAAAATAGTCTTGGCCGTACTATCGCTGGTGAGCCTCTGTGTCTGTCTTCTGTCCGCCGTTTTCCATTTCCTGGGAAACGTCTCCGAAAAAAACTATCAGGTCCTCTTCATTATCGCCTCAATCGGATGGTTCGTCTTCGCGACTCTTTGGGCCCGAAAGACGAAAAAGGCGTGACCGTCAGCTTTTTATGAAAGTCCCGTTCCGGTACTCTTCAAAAGCCAGCGCCAGCTCTTCTTCGGTATTCATGACAATCGGACCGTACCAGGCGACACGCTCTCCGATAGGCTTTCCTGAGATCAGCAAGAATCGCAAGGGTTCGTTCTGCGCGGTTATCACAACGTTTTCTCCATCGCCGAAAAGAACAACATGCTCGGCCGAGATCGTTCTCTGACGGCTCGGGTCAAAAAAGCCCCCGCCCTCAAAGACATACGCGAAAACTGTATGGCCGCTTTTTATAAAATGCTCAAAAGTCACACCTTCGGGCACGGTGATATCCAGATATTCCGGGTCGGAGATGATATCCTTGACCGGTCCGGCAATTCCCTTGAGTTTTCCCGCGATCACTCTGACGCGGGCCCCTGACTCTAACTTATGTTCTGCGAGCTCCTGAGCCTTGACATCGCGATATCTCGGTTTCATCATTTTGTCCTTGCCAGGGAGATTTACCCAGAGCTGGAACCCCCACAAAGTTTTCTTCTGCTTCTGCGGCATCTCCTGATGGATAATGCCGCTCCCGGCCGTCATCCACTGCACGTCGCCCGAGTGGATGGCTCCCGCATTGCCCATGCTGTCGCCGTGCTTGACCGTCCCGGAGAGCATGTACGTCACTGTCTCGATCCCCCGATGAGGGTGCCAGGGAAACCCGGCGATATAATTCTCGGGTTTATCTGAATGAAAGTCATCAAGCATCAGAAAGGGGTCGTAGAGCGGAACGTCGGCGTTCCCGAAAGCCCGGCCC
Organism: uncultured Eubacteriales bacterium; assembly: GCA_964580435.1. Taxonomy (GTDB): domain Bacteria; phylum Acidobacteriota; class Aminicenantia; order Aminicenantales; family UBA8522; genus CAZKEW01. The sequence continues at coordinate 39,661 of CAZOKP010000004.1, read as the reverse complement.
AGATGAACCCCGGCTCCCTCGAGGGTGGGCCGGCTGCGGGTGATCTTCTTGATCAACCTGATGGATTTCATGGTCCCTCCGATTTATCCTACTATTCCTATAATAATAGTAGACAGCAAGTAAGTCAACACCCCCGGCTCAGCCTGAACGAGACCGGAAGCGAATTCCGTAACGAAGGCCGCGCCTTATTGTCCTGTCAGTTCGAAGACGTACCGGCCTGAGCCGACCCTGACCTGAAAGCCGGCCGCGCCCTCCTCGATCTTATCAATACCCTCAACCCCGGCATGAAATCCCTGGCCGTCCCAGAGGACCTGCCCTCCTTCCCTGATAACGATGTTCATTAGGTTGAATTTAGGGAGCAGGATTTCAGCCTGACTGCCCACTGGGATAGTCACTTCAAGTCGGACGCTGCGATCGTCGCGAGACCAGGAGGAGGAGACGACTCCCCTCAACGTGCGCACGGAGCCGGCGGCGTAACGCAGGTCTCTCACCATCTGGGGAGCAATGCGTATCTTTCTATATCCGACCGAGCCCGGCGCCATATTAATTCCTGCCAGGGCCTTATAAAGCCAGGCCCCGACGCTCCCGAACATCGGGTGATTATGCGAATTCATCGACGGCCCCTGCCGCAATTGCCAGAGTTCCCAGAGAGTCGTTGCGCCATTTTCAATCATGTATCCCCAGCTCGGGTAAGTCGTCTGGGTGGCGATGTCATAGGCCAGGTCCGAAGCGTTCATGGCCGTCAAAAGCTCCATAATGTATTTTGTCCCAATGATCCCTGTCGTCAGATGAGAGTTATTCTCATAAACGACATTGTCAAAAAGGCTGCCCCAGACCGCGCCGCGCAGGGATTGCGGAACCAGGTCCAGGAAGAGCGGAAGGGTATTCGCCGTCTGGGTGCCGTTGGCATAGCTGTTTGTTTTCGGGTCAAAGTACTCTTTGTGAAAAGCCGTTTTGACCGCGTCCGCGAGGACACTGTACATCTCGGCATCCTGCTCTTTTCCCAGGACGCCGGCTATTTCCGCGAGAACTTTGATATCATAAAAATAGTAGAAGGAGGAGACGATGCTTCCTGGAGTCTTTTCCACGGCCACCCAGTCTCCGTAATAGCTGAATTTGACCAGGCCATTCTCTGCCCGCGATCGCAGGTATTCCACATATTTCTTCACCCCTTCATAGTGCTCCTCGAGAATGCGCCTGTCGCCGTAATACTGATACATGTACCAACAGATGAGCGGGTAGGCTGTCCCCCAGGCTGGGTCCGCTGGCCGCGAGCCCCAGATGTGCGGGACCGTGTCAGTGATCGACCCTGCCGCATCCTGGACATCCCTAATATCCCGGACGAAATTTGTGTAGAACGCGGCCATGTCAAAATTGTGCATGGCTTCCTCGGCTGTGCCCTGGGCATCGCCCATCCACCCCATCCTCTCGTCGCGCTGGCAGCAATCCGTGGGGATGCTATGGAGGTTCGACTTCTGGCCCCAAACGATGATCCGCTGGAGGCTGTTCAGGACGGGCTTGGAGCAGGAAAAGCTGCCTCTAGCCTCGACGGCGGTATGTACGACACGGCCTCTGATCGTGTTGACCCCAGGGACACCGGGAAATCCGGTCAATTCGACATAACGGAAGCCGTGGTAGGTGAAGCGGGGCTGCCAGACCTCTTCTCCTTCTCCCTTCAGGATATAAACATCTTCGGCCCTCGCTCCGCGCAGGTTTTCCTGGTTGATCATCCCGTTCTCATAGAGAAGTTCGGAAAAACGCATTTTGACCACAGCACCGCGCGGTCCCCACACCCGGAGCTGGGCCCAGCCGCTCGAATTCTGTCCCATGTCAAAGACATAAACTCCGGCCATCGGGCTGGTCATTTTCAAGGGGACAAGGGTATCGACAACCTGAATCGGCGGCATCATTTGAGAGGAGAGCTCTCCTTTGGGACCGGCCACAACATTGGCACTGCTCCAGCCGCTGTCATCGAATCCGGGACGATCCCAGCCGGGAGTCTCAAGCCGGGCATCGTATGTTTCCCCATTATAAATGCTATCTTTGATAACGGGTCCAGCCATTGTCTTCCAGGAGGAGTCCGTAATGATTTCAATCTTCCGTCCGTCTTCGAGCTCGATATTCATCTGCAGAAGAAGGACGGTGGACTTGTACCAGCCCTGGCCAAGCATCACGGCCACAGCGTTGGCCCCCTGGAGCAGATATTCAGTGACATCATAAGTGACATAGAGGACCCGTTTATCGTAAGTCGTCCAACCCGGATCGAGGACGTTCCGGCCGACCTTGCGGCCGTTCAGCCTCAGCTCGTAATAGCCGAGGCCGCAAATATAGGCCCTCGCTCGTGTGATTTTTTTGTCGAGGTTGAACTCTTTGCGGACCTGGTTTTTGCCGCTGACCCAACTTCCTTTCCAGTCAGCGCGGGAAAAGAGCCCCGTGTCAAACCGGGCGGCCTGGCTAAAAGGGCTGGCCTGGCCACCTTTATCCCAGCAGCGGACCTTCCAGTAATAAGTGCATCCGCTTGCGAGAGGCTTCCCCTCATAAACCACTTGTGTGGATTCTCCTGTGTTGACTTTCCCGCTTTCCCACATGTCCCCTTTCTCTGCGCTTGCCTGCGTTGACACAATGATCTCAAAGGCCGACTGCGCTTGACCCCGGCCGCTGTGTTCGAGGACCCAGGAGAATCGCGGCTTCAGCACGTCAACTCCTGCCGGATTCCTTAGGTATTCGCAGCGCAGCTCGGAAGGCGCCAGAAGACCTTGCGCCTCCTCCAGGCTGACGGCGAAACCGAGACCCAAAGTAAACAAAGCAGCAAAAACCAGCAACCGAAAACGGAGAGAGGGAATCATGCAGTCCTCCTTGATAAGAAATCTCTGTCCGCTTATTCTATCAGAACCCGGGAGCATGTTTAAAGCGAACTAAATGAAATGGACGCATCGACAGGATCCATTATGATGAATTTGACAATCGGCCGGGGAGAACTAGAATATACCCGGATGTTTAAGAACAAGATCATCTATATATTCCTCTCCGCGGCGATCTCCGTTGTCCTGCTTTGGCTCTTATTCTCTCAAATCAAAACAGAAGATGTCGTCCGGACGCTCCAACGAATTTACGTCCCGGCACTACTCGCATACATGGGCATTGCCCTCATCGGAGCTTGGCTTCGCGCCTGGCGCTACAAGATGCTCCTTCGACCTCGGCCCATAAGCTGGGGGAACATGTTTTTGGTGACATTTATTAGGAACAGCCTTATTGACCTCCTCCCTGCCCGGCTCGGTTCGCTCTCCTATATCTACGTCCTTAACAAGAGGCTAGGTTTTCCTTTCGAGACCGCCACGTCCAGTTTTGTCCTGGCGTTCTTTTTCGACTTCCTGACTTTGAGCCCGTTCTTGATCACGGCTGTGATCGTCGTCGGTTTAGGAACGACAAGCATATCTACACCCGCGCTGCTCCTGATTTCTCTCGCCTTTTTTGTGCTTACTTTCGCCATCGTCTGGAAGATCATTCCTCTTTCCCGATGGGTTCTGAAGATCTACAGGCGCGCTTTGATAGCGTTGAAGAGCGAACATAAAAAATTCGCCCGGCTCTCGGTGGAGAAATTCCAGTTGACCATTGACGCCCTCTCCGAGATCCATCAAAGAAAGATCTATTTTCCGATTTTTCTTCTCTCTCTTTTCATCCGCCTGGCCAAGTATATCTCTGTTTATGCCCTGTTCTTCTCCCTCCTCCGGAGCCACGGTTTCACCCTTGAGGCGCTGAGCTTCTGGAAATTCATCCTGGGCATAAGCGGGGCGGAGCTGACCTCGGCCCTGCCGGTCAAAGGACTGGCCGGATTCGGGACATGGGAGTCGGCCTGGGCCCTGACGTTCGGGCTTATGAATTTCGACCCCCGCCTGGCTATAGTCTCGGGCATTGGCGTTCATCTCCTGACCAACACCTTCGAATATTCGCTGGGGATCGCCAGCATCCTGATCCTGGCCTGGCCCTACCTAAAAAAATCGCGAGATAAAAATGATCGCCTTTGAAGACCACTTCCACCTCTCGCGAGCAGAACTCAAGAAAATCCTCAATGTCGCACTGTCCAGGGGAGGAGATTTCGCCGAGGCCTATCTTGAATACAGGATCTACAGCTTCATCAACATGGAGGAGGACATCATCAAAGAGACCGCGGAAAGCATCGGCCTCGGGCTGGGAATCCGTGTTCTTTCCGGCGACATGACGGGATACGGATATACCAACGACCTCTCCCTCGAAAAAATCAAGAAGGCCGCCCGCTCTGCTGCAACTATCGCTTCAGGGAAGGCCGCGGGAAATCTCCCTCGATTCAAAAGAGTTCAGCCAAAGGCGAGCGTTTATACGGCAGATGCCCCGCTCCATCTGACGGAGTTGAGAAAAAAGATCGACCTCGTCCAAGAGGCCTACCTCGCCTGCCAGCGCAGCGATCCCAAAATCAAAAAGGTTAAGGCCTTGTTCCAGGACCAGGTCCAATATGTTTCCATCATAAACTCCGAAGGCCTAGTCGCCGAGGATGCCAGGCCTCAGGCGAAGCTGGCCTGTTATGCCGTCGCCGAAAAGAAAAACCGAAAGGAATTCGGTTTTTCTGGAGGAGGCGGAAGGATCGGTCTCGAATACTTCAGTCAAGTCCGTCCGCCCAAGCAGATAGGCCAGGAGGCAGCTGAGGAAGCCTTGAAGCTTCTCGAAGCGGTCGACCCGCCCGCAGGAGAAATGCCCGTCGTCCTTGCGCCGGGGCACAGCGGCGTCCTCGTCCATGAAGCTGTCGGCCATCTCCTCGAAGCCGACTTCAACCGGAAAAAGACCTCGATCTTTTGGGACAAGATGGGTAAAAAAGTCGGGGCTCCGCTCGTGACCATCTATGACGACCCAACCATTCCCTCATTCCGGGGCTCCTACAACATCGATGATGAAGGCACCGTTCCCCAAAGGACACTCCTCGTCGACAGGGGCGTCGTGACCTCCTATCTCCAGGACAGGCTATCGGCTCGGCTGATGAACCTGCCTTTGACCGGACATGGCCGGCGTCAGGATTACAGCTGTCCTCCCATTCCGCGGATGTCCAACACCTATGTCGAAAGAGGTCAGAGCGACCCCGAGGAGATCCTCAAGTCCGTGCGCAAAGGAATCTATACGGAGCAATTCGAGGGCGGGCAGGTCGAAGACTCGGGAAAATTCACTTTCACCATAAGCTCCGGCTACCTCATCGAAGGCGGCCGGCTGACGGCTCCCATAAAACAGGCCACCCTCATCGGGTCGAACATCGACATCCTCCGTAAGATTGAGATGGTTGGGTCTGACCTCGCCTTCGGCCTGCAGACAGGGACCTGCGGCAAGGAAGGACAAGAAGTCCCGGTGTCAGACGGCTGTCCGACGATCAAGATTTCGCTGATGACGGTGGGAGGCCGGGCATGAAAGGAAATCCTCAGGCGGCTGAGCTCCGTGGGCTGGCGGAAAGTCTTGTCGTCTTCGCCAGGTCAAGCGGAGCGGATGAAGCTGAAATCACGATCGGCGACGGCTCCGAATTCGGCGTTGATATCAGGCTCGGCAAGATCGAAAACCTTGTCGAAGCCGGCTCAAGACATCTTGGCCTTAAAGTTATAAAAGACATGAAAACGGCCTACGCGAGCTCTTCCGACCTCACCAAAGAAACGCTCAGGCATTTGGTCCGGAGCGCCATCCAGAGGGCGGCGTTCGGCAGCCGCGATGTGTGCGCCGGTCTTCCTCCCCCAACAACAGAAGGCATCGATATCTCGTCCCTGAACCTCTTTGACCCCAGAATAAAAGAGCTCGAGGCCGCCAAAAAAATCTCTCTTGCCCTCGAGACAGAGCGGATTGCCCTCGCGGATAAAAGGATCACTAACTCGCATGGCGCAAGTTTTGTGACGAACGAGTTCACGACGATCCTGGCCAATTCCAAGGGGTTGAGCGGGTCCTATGACCAAACGTTCTGCAGTCTGAGCGTCGGGCTCCAGGCCGGCGGCACAGACGATAAAGTCGAGGATTATTGGTTTTCCACGGAAAGGTTCTTTAACAACCTGGAATCCCCGGAGACGATCGCAAAAAAGGCGGTCGAGAGGACGGTCCGGCAGCTCAACCCGCGGAAGATCCAAACCCAGACGGTGCCCGTCATCTTTGAGCCGCCCATGACAGCTTGGCTTTTGGGCTTCTTGTTCGCCTGTGCCTCGGGCGTGGCCGTCTACCAAAAAGTCTCTTTTCTCGCCGACAGGCTTGGTCAGAGGATCGGGAATGATAAAATCACGGTCATTGACGATGGCCTGATGCCTGGAAAGCTCGGCTCGAGACCGTTCGACAGTGAAGGCGTGCCCTGCCGGAGAACCACGATCGTCGAGAAAGGCGTGCTCCGAAGCTACGTCTGCAACACTTATGCCGCCCGCAAGCTGAAGCTTCAGTCCACGGGAAACGCGGACGGCACCGGCGTCAGCCCGAACAACTTCTATCTTGTCCGCGGCTCATCGCCTCCTCAAGACATCATCTCCTCGACCAAGAAAGGCTTCGTCCTTATCCGGACGATCGGCCACGGTCTCAATTCCGTGAACGGGGATATCTCGCGGGGGGCTTTTGGATTATGGATCGAGGACGGCGAGGTCGCCTATCCTGTCTCCGAGGTCACCATATCCGGAAACCTGGAAAAAATCCTGAACCAGGTCGAGATGGTCGGGAATGACCTCGAGTTTCGCGGACCTGTCTGCGGTCCCACGATCAAGATAGGAGAGCTTACCGTTGCCGGAGAATGACGCCTAAAACTTATTGAGGTGAATGATGTCTTTGAGATTTCGCTTGGGAACGTGAAGGACGGCCTCCTTGTCTTTCCAATATCTTACCGAGTCTTTTAGCTCTTCAACCACGGGATTCTCAGCGGGATAGCCGAGGGCAAGGACAGAATCCACTTTATAACCTTCGGGAATCCTCAAGATTTCGGCAATTTTTTCCTTCTGGACCGAGATAATCCAGCAGCTCCCCAATCCTTCTTTCCATGCAGCCAGAATCATGTTTTCCATGGCGGCCCCAACGTCATATTCAGAGCCTTTTTTCTTCACGGTTGTGTTGACCAAGGTCACAATATAGGCCATGGGTTCATTCCCGGGTTGAGGGTTTCCGTCCGGGGCAATATAACCGGCCCAGCGTAGGCAGGAGAAGACCCTTTTCCGGACCTCCCCGTCATCAACGATCACAAACTCCAGAGGCTGCAGATTTCCGGCGGAGGGAGCGAGTCTGGCCGCGTTGACCAGTTTTTCGAGAAGAGACGGAGCGACAGGAAGAGGTTTGAATTGACGGATGGTCCGCCGTGTCAGGATGATGTCATAAAAATCCACGAGAATTAACCTTCGGCCAGGATCGACTTCAGCTTTTCGGCATACATCCGGCTGGGCGCGTCGGGAGCAACGAACTCGATCCCCTGCGGACCTGATATTCCCAGCCCGAGCTCAACCGCTCTTTTAATTTGCTCCTGGTCGAAAATCCTCGTGTTCATGATGGCGTCATTCGAGCCGAGCTCTTTCAGGATGGCCACGCCCACAGCATCAACAGCGATGCGGTCGGTGCCGCCGATGAAAACGTCAGCCTGAGCCTTCTTGCCCGCAGAGGGGCCGCCGTCGACAAAAGCCTCGAGTCCATCCATAACGATTAACCGGGGCGTATAGGCGGCATTGATCTCAGCGATCATTTTTCTCTGGTTTGGCGAACGGTGGAGCTCGCCCATCAGCTTTTTGGGCGTCACGCCGACAGACAATTTAAGCGAGAGAGTGAAGACTCCGCCATATTGGTGGGTCTTCAAACAGCATGTGGAAATAAGGTATTCTGCCTCGGCGACAGGCCTGGGGATATAGAAACCCTCCGACCAGTGATTCCCCGGAGGGTTGCAATGAACCCAGTCTGAGTCCTTAAGGTCCTCAAAATTTATGATCTCAAACCCGAGTTCTTTGGCCAGATCCGAGATCCCTTTTTCCTCAAGGACTTTAATCGTGGGGGGCGGGCCGCTCCTCTCCCCGACCGTTATGGCGGCTGCTCCGCCGTCCTTGATTCCCTGGACCAGCGCAGCGAGAGTGTCGTTATGGGTTGAGGCAGGAAAAGGCTCAGCCGTATTAAAGTTTGGTTTGATGAATATTTTTTTGCCTGTCATCGGGGGAATGTCCAGAAGCCGCAGGACCTCTTTTACGCCAGTTTTTCGGCCTTGCGTCTTGACGAGCGCGACCCTGGTTTTGTTCTCCGCACTCTCCGGCCCGAGCCGACCGATCCGCAGCGCGGGCAACACAGCTAGCCCGGTCACCGAAGTCTTGATAAAATCGCGGCGCTTGATAGGGGAATTATATTTCTTGTTCATACTCTTTCCCTTCCCTAAGTTGGGCATTCTATCATGTCGGCCAAGGATTGCAAAATCCTTTTTTATTGACTATAATTTTGCGCCAGCCAAAGAGATTGATCCAGAACATTAGGGTGTGCAGAAAACCTGGTCGTGGAGGAAAAATGAAAACGCGGTCCATTCTGACATTTCTGGTATGGCTTCTTATATTTTCACCGGCCCTCTACTCCCAGTCCAAGGAAACGGGCGCCATCGGCGGCACGGTTTACAACCCGCAAGGAAACGCTCTTCGGGGCGTGACCATTACAGTATCAAGTCCCAGTCTGATGGGCGTCCGCACCGTCGTCTCCGGAGGCGACGGCTCCTACAGATTCTCCGCTCTTCCTCCGGGTCAATACACGGTTAAGGCCGAACACCAGGATTTTGCCACGGTCATCTGGGAAAATATCCGCTTGACCACGACCGCGCGGCTGACGGTCGATTTCGGCATGAAACTCAAGACTGCCAAGGAAGAAACAACCGTCATTTCCCGGCCGCCCACGATCGACACGGCGTCCACGGAAACCGCCTCCATTACTCTCCCGAACGAGTTCCTGAGGAACATTCCCTACAGTCAGCTCACTCCGGACATCGTCAACCTGGCCCCCGGCGTCAATGACGGAACGGCCTACGGAGCATCGAGCGAAACCGGAATCGCCTGGATGCTGGACGGGGCCAATGTATCCGACCCGGATTCCGGAGCGGTCTGGGTCTACCTAGATCATAATATCATCGGAGAAGCCAAGGTTATGGGCGTCGGCTTGCCGGCTGAATACGGGAATTTCACCGGCGTCGTCTTCAACCTCATTACCAAATCCGGTGGGAACGAATACCACGGTCAGGTCGAGTTTGATTTTCAAGGGAAACCGAAGGGCTTTTGGCGAACAACGAACCAGGCCGCTTATTTCGATGATTTTCCGGGGCTCACCTCTCCCATGACCCAATCGGTCGACATCAACGCCCAAATCGGTGGCCCCTTAAAAACGGACAAGCTGTGGTTCTATTCCGGGCTGCAGTGGAATGAAGATTGGGATTATCCCACAGATTTTCCGGAGCCCATCAACTATGTTCAGCCCAGGTTCTTTGGAAAGCTCACCGCACAGTTTTCGCCCAACACCAGCATGAACGTCTCACTCGAGGCTGACGCCATCAACGGGACGAACCGGGGGGCCGGCGCGGCCATCTCGCCCATGGCGACCCTCGACCAAAAAGCCCCCGAGGTGATCGGGAATTTCAGTCTGACTCATATGTTCAGCTCCGAGAGCTTCTTCAACCTCCAACTCGCCTACTTCTGGGGATATCTTCACCTCGAACCGAAAGCCGGAAACGTCTCCGGCCATTTTGATTACGGCACAAATGAGCTGACGGAGAGCGCCGGGTATTTCAGTAATAATGACCGGAGCCGGCTCCAGGCCAATGCCTCCTTCAGCCATTATGCCGAGGATTTCATCGCCGGCGATCACGATTTCAAATTTGGCGTGGAGATCGAACACGCCTCTGTCAGAAACCAATTTGGCTATACCGGCCCCGCGAATATCTATTATTTTGATTATTACAACGAGCCGTATCTCGCCTACCAGTATGTCGGCTACGACCTCAACTCCTCCTTCACGCGGGTCGATGCCTTTGCCCAAGATTCCTGGCAGATCACCCCACGGTTCAACATCAACGCCGGACTCCGGCTCAGCCAGAACTGGGGTAAGGTCCAGGAAGTCGATGGCGCGGTCTTTAACACATTCCGGCTGGACCCACGCATAGGTTTCACGGTCGACCTCCTCGGCGACAAGAGCACGGTCCTCAAAGCTCATTACGGCCAGTATGCGGAAGGCATGTATACCACTCTATTTGACAGGCTGAATCCTCCCGCGGCATTCAGTGACTACATTGGCTACTATTGGGATAGCGAATTGCAGGAGTATATCGAATTCACACGCACCACGCCCCAAGGCCTTTACCAGCTGGCCTATGATATCAAGCTGCCCTACATGACCCAATTCATGATCGGGATCGAAAGAGAGCTGTTTAAGGATGCCTCTTTGGGAATCACCTACATCAACCGAGAATGGAATGATATCATCGGCCTGTATGACCTCCGGGCCGACTACGAGCCTTACTCCGTTGACGTCCCCGACTTGGAGAAAACTTACGAGGTTTATCAACGGACATTCGCGACTGTCGACACCCATGAATACATCATCGCCAACCTCAAAAAGGAGCAGCCCTATATCCTCGACAATCCTTACCGCAAGTACTGGGCCATTGAATTCCTCTTCAACAAGCGCTTCTCCAACAAATGGCAGCTGATCCTATCCTACGTTTATTCCCAGGCCAGTGGGACTATGGATAACCAGTTTGCTAATGATATCGGCTGGAACGGCCGCGACGACCTCAATACTTCCGACCCAAACTTTTGGATCAACGCCGACGGCCACCCGACCTATGACCCCACCAGCCAGATTAAAATTCAGGGCACCTACGTCTTGCCGTTTGGCATCTCCCTCAGCGCCTATTACCACGGGATTTCGGGAAATACCTGGACGACACGATACAGGACAGAGAGACTCAACCAGGGAACGGTCACTTTCTTCACAGAGCCCAGGGGTTCCAATCATTACCAGATGGCGAATCTTCTTGACCTCAGGCTGGAGAAGGTTTTCACCCTGGCTAACAAGTACCATCTCGGTTTGCTCGTCGACGTCTTCAACGTCTTCAATGACAACACCATAACCAGCTGGGGCACGCTCATCGGCTACGACTGGATCCCGGGGGCTTATCCCTCCACAGATGGGCATGAGCTCTACAGCCTGGTTAATCCGCGCCAGGCCAGAGTCGGAATCAGGCTGATTTTCTAAAGGATCAGTATTTTCTCTGGGCCCCTCCAGCAAACATCCCGCAGACATAACTTCTATTTGGGAGTCTGAGCGCCCTTCAGAGCGGGTGCTTTGAGGGTGAAGAGAATGCTGAAGAGAAAGAGGAATGCCCCGGCAAAGAGATACATCCTGCGGTAGCCGAAAAGGTCGGATATCCAGCCGAAGAAAGGCGATCCCAAGCCCATGCCCACGTCAAAAAGGGAAAGGTAGAGGCTGAGGGCGAAGCCCTTGTTCTCGCGGCCGAGGATATCGATGATATAAGTGCTGAGCGCAGGAAAAATCAACCCCTGCCCGAACCCGCCGATAAACCCTGCCAGAAGAAACATCCAGGGGTTGCGGACCTGGGAGATCAAGACGCAATTCAGGCTGATGATTATTGCCGAAGGGAAGATGACCTGTTTGCGGCCGTAGCGGTCGGAGATGTCCCCTATCCATAGGCGCGTCATGATGGCGGCGGCAGAAAAAGTCACAAAAAACGGGCCGATTCTATGTATTGAAATGGACCGCGCGAACAAAGCGATGAAATAGACAACCGCGCTCCTCACGGCGCCGTGAAAAACTGGAAGGGAACCGATGAGCAAAAGAGTAAACAGGGAAAGGCTCTTAAGAACATCAACCTTGGATTTTTCTTCAGGGAGACAAGGCCTGGCCGCTTCTCTTGTCGCCAGGATGCATAAGAATGCCGCCGCGAGAAAGACCGAACTCGCCAGAAAAAGGCCCGGGAAGCCAAACCGGTTCACAATTTCTTCAGCAATCACCGGACCTAAAGCGCTGGATATGAGGCCGGCCACTCCCACAATGCCCATCGAATGGGCCAGTTTCTCGACCGGTGCGAGATCTGAACAGATGGTAATCGTAGCGGTCATGCTGATTCCCCAACCGAGACCGGCGAGGGCCCTCAGAATGATCGGATAGAGGCCGGCGTCCTTGATAAAATGGAAGAGCGGCAAAACGAGGAACATCAGCCCGATGCCGAGGAGCGAGACCTGTTTTCTGCCACGGACATCAATCAATCGTCCAAAAAAGGGGCGGATAAATATGGCCATCAAGCTGAAAATCCCCATGATCAGACCGACGCGGCTCTCGGACGGATTAAACTGCTTCAAAAAGAGCGGGAAAATGAAGAACAGGCTGACGCTCATAAACAGGAAAAAGTAGCCGAGCAGGGCCAGAAGAAAATTCCTGTTCCAGAAGCTATCTTGTTGGCTCATAATCCGTGATGATCCAATACAGAAGCCGGGGCCCGATGTTTAATTGAACATTCTCGGGATTGTCTCTTTCCACTCCCGGCGGCGGATGAGCTTATCATTTTCGAAGACCTGCCGAAGGAACGTGACAAAGAAGTTCTTATCGTTGGACAGGATCTCGACGTTTGTGAGCAAATAAATATTCCGGCCGGGAAGCTCAATCCGGTCGCTGTCTTCACCGAGAAAACGCGATTGGGCAGGGTTTTTCTCATTAGTTTCATAATAGTTTTTCTCGGTCGAATGATAGCGCCGGTCCCGAATTTCCCAGCTGCTTTTCCCTTTCCATTCCACACCCACGATTCCTTTCCAAAGGTCCCGCCGCCATTCGTAGAAGCCCTGCGGCCAGACTTCGCTCACGATGTCGCGGGCATCTAGGCGCACTTCTCTTTTTTCGGGCGTCTTGAAGGAAGGCGCCGGCCGCCGTTTCGTCGGGATCACGGGCAATTCCAGCCGTGTATTCTCGTCGCCAACAAAGAGCTTCGTTGTTATAGGATATGGCGTCGGCCAGATCATCGGAAAAAGGGAATTCGCGACTGCGAGCCGGATGCGGTGGCCTGGCTTAAAGGTCCAGGTGGTAAAATGCATTTCAAAATCCAGGTCATAAACCTGGCCCGGCACGAGCGCCTCCGGCTCAAGGCGTGAACGCCGCTGGGAGCCGTTGAGAAGCGCCCCGGCGACCAGAGACACGGTGCCGTCCGGGAAAACATCCTCAAGCCGGGCCACCCAGTGGGCCAACGGCGCGTCCGCAGAAACCCGGAGATGCACCTGCGGAAAGCCGACGATCTCGAATTCTTTTTCAACCGGCGCGCTATCAAAGACCAGACTCCCGGCATCATCAGGCCGCATGTCGTCGGTCGCCTCTCCCCACCACAGGCCTGTGTTTATGCCGTAAGTGGGGACATAACGCAATGATTCCGCTGACTGCACCCCCACTTCTTGACCTAGGTAACGATTTTCTCTTGGGAAAAACTTCTTCCATGTTGTCCCGGGTATAGGCCAATCCTCGCAGATCCAGCGGCCCGGTGCCATTTGGAGCGACGAATCGGGGCCATGTCCTTCCCGCAGGAAAACAGTAAGGCGGGGGTCGTTGAGCACGCCCGTGTTCTTTCCTTTAAGCCATTGGTCCCACCAGCGGACCGCTTCATAACGCCATTCATAGTTCGGTCCCGGGGTTCCGTCGTCCGGCCAAGCGTGGTTCCAAGGGCCGATTTCGGCTTTGACCGGGACTTTCATGTTCTCAAGCATGCGCGGGATGCTGTCGCGGTACCCGTCGAGAAGGCCGCCGATAAGATAGCAGGGGATGCGGATCTTGTCGTATTGCCAGCGTAAGGAATTCTTGCGCCAGAATTCGCCGTCTTTCTGCTGCTTGAGATAGGTCAGAAGCCCCGGATAAGAATCAAAACGCTCTTTGAAATAGGCTTCATCCAGGGGGTAGTCGGGCGACTGCGGAATGGCCTTGGAGTGGTCGAACCAAAAGGCCCACTCGTCCATATGAAAAGCCCCGTCAATATAATGAATGTCGTCGTGATAGAGGTCATCGGTCGCCATGGCAGCGAGGATCGCCTTCAGGGCGGGAGGCTGACGCATGGCCACCTGGATCGCATTGAAGCCTCCCCAGGAAATCCCCCACATGCCGACGTTTCCGTTGGAGCCGGGCATCCTGGAAAGCTGGCCGATAATCTCAACGGCATCGTCGAGCTCTTGCTCTGAATATTCGCGGAGAGGGAAAATTCCTTCAGATGAGCCGGTGCCGCGGATGTCCACTCTGGCCATGATAAACCCGCGCTGGACAAAATAGGTGTACAGAGAATATGTGCCGATATAACCACCATCATCTTTGCGGTAGGGCAGGAATTCAAAAATGACCGGGAATTTTTCGTCTGGAGAGCGCGGAACCGGCTTATAGAATGTTGCGGAAAGCTTCACCCCATCCTTCATTGTGAGCCAGGACGTCTCGATTTTGAACTCATAGACTAGCTGCGAAACGTCCTCTGGCGTCACGGGAATGGCCATTGGACTCGCTCCAATTTGCAAACATAGCAGAGGGACTAAGAGAAACAAGAAATAAAGGCCGCATTTTCTCGGATTCATTTTCCTTTTTATTTCACCGGCCCCAGGTATTTATCCAGCCAGCGCAAGGTTTCTTTGACGTATTCGTTCATGGGTGGGATATGGTCGGTTTCGTAAAATTTCTGATCCTTGTCTTTGGCCGGAGTCCCCAAGAGATCGAACATCGGTTTTGATGATGTCTCGGGCGGAAAAAACGAGTCGTATTTGCCGTTCAACATCAGGGTGGGTGTTTTCACCCGGGTGACATAGTTGATTTGATTCACTTCGGGGCGTCCCTCTCCCATGAGGCCGAAGCCTCCGGCCAAAAGAACGTCGACCTTGAGGCGCTCCTCCACGGCCAGGATGACGGGCGCGAGTCCCGATCCGTAGCTCATTCCCTCAAAGGCGAGCTTCCGGCTGTCGATATCCGGGCGGGTTTCTAGATAGTCGATGCCTCTTCTGAGGTCCTTGACCTGTTGAATGAAGACTTCTTTCCACTGCACGGAAGCCCAGCTGCCCTCGATGATAGAAATCAAGGCATCATTCCCGCGCTCGAAGAATCCCTTATAGACGGGATAGAGGACCGCCCGTCCGTTTTTGACGAGAAAAGAAAAGAACATGGGGACTTCATAATAGGTCTCGATGTCCTGGCTCGACCGCTGAAACACGGGAGCGTCGCCGCCCATATAGATGACGGACTGATAGGGCGGCACAGCGTTCTTGGGAAGAAAAAGATAGGCCATGATCCGTTCGCCGCCGTAGGCGGCCTCAAAACTGATCTTTTCCAGAGTCCATTCGGGGCTTTCCTTCTTCGATTCCACGCGGGCCTTCAAATCGGTTTTATCGTACGAAAACTGTTCTTTGTAGACCTGAAAAATGGAATCGGGGACCGGTTCTTGCTTGGCGAAATCTTCCGTTTCACCTATCAGGGGAAGGCCCAAGGACTTGACCATTTGAAACGCCGACCCTGGGATTTTCTCCGGCTCAAAATAAAGGGCGCAACGGAACCCGTTCTTGGCGGAACGGTCCATGGCCGGCGCTTGACTCATATTGTCGAACATGTAGGTGTTCTCTCCCCAGGCGCCGCCCCTGATGACACGTCCTTTCGGAGTTTTGTTCCAGCACCATTCCCTCACGTTCCCGGCCATGTCAAAAGCCCCGTAGGCCGTTACCCCCGGGAGACTCCCTACGGCAACCGGGCCCTTCCCCAGAAAATTGCTGAAAGGAGCTAAAAGGGCGAAACCCCCGAGCTGCGGATATTGAATCATCGGCGTATATTCGCCCCTCGCGATCCCCCAATGATTTCCCGTCGGCAGGCTTTTCCCGGAGAATTCCGCATAGGCCGCCGCCTCGTACCAACTGATTCCCGACACCGGATAATCTGCCTGTCCTTCGGGATAATCTCCTGCCTGCCATCCGGCCGGGCCGGGAAGCCCCGTTTGGTCGACGAATCCCTTGACCGCGTCCTCCCAGGTCAGCTCTCTTCCGTCCTTGACGAATTTCTGCGTCCAGTATTTCTTGTTCCTGTATCCGCTGCCGTTGACGAATTCCTTATATTGCTTATTCGTCACTTCATAAGTATCGATAAGAAAATCATCCAGCTTGCCGTCAGCCGTTTCCGCTCCCGTGACCCGCACCATGCCCGGCGGAATGTTTTCCTTATTGTCCAGGATTCTCACAATATCATAGGGAACAATAATCTCAGGACTCACAATATCTCCATTCCAGGTGGAAGCGGCCGCCAGAACCGTCTCATAGCCGTCTTTTTCGATTTTCCATCTGAAAACCCCGATGGGCAGCCGGATCTTTTCGATCGGCGAAACTCCGAGATACGTCCAATCGCTCTCCGGGGCCATGTATTCTTTCATAAAGATCTTGGCGCCGGGAGGTTCGGTTTTGATGTTGACCTTCAAGGAGCATTTCGAAAAAAGCCCGGCCAGCTTGGGATCGTGCGGAATGTAAGCTTCCGCCTTTTCCGCGAGTTTATAGACGGGTATGAGATTGCGCCAACAGTCATTTCCCTCGATAAGCCTCTGAATCTCCGGAAGAGCCACCTGCCTGGCCCAGCGGACCTGGGCCTGGTGCTTGAAAAACATGGTGCCGAGAAAAGCCAGGGCAATAAGTGCGACGACCGTGGGAATGGCGACCCGCGGCTTCCTGAGGCGGCGACCGATCATCTTTAGGCTCAGGACCCCGGACTCTGCGAGCTGTGCGGAGGATTGGTAAGCCCTTAGGTCTCTCAGCATTTCGTCGGCGGAGCCATAGCGGGCTTCCCGGTTCTTCTTGAGGGCCCGGGCGATGACCTGCTGCAGCTCCACAGGGACGGGAGGCTTCCGGATCTTGAGCGACTTTGGCTCCTCATGGACGATCGAGTAGATGATCGAGACGTCACGGTCACCTTTAAACGGAAGCTCACCCATGAGCATCTCGTAGAGCACGACGCCCAGGGACCAGATGTCGGTGCGTTGGTCGATTTCTCCCCCCTGCGCCTGTTCCGGAGACATGTAGGCCACCGTGCCCAGCGTCGTCTGGCTCTTGGTAAGCGAGCTCCCGCCCCGCAGCTTGGCCAGCCCGAAGTCCATGACCTTGGCCTGGCCTTTGTCCGTCACCATGATGTTTGCGCTCTTGATGTCCCGGTGGATGATGCCCTTGCGGTGGGCCTCGCCCAGGCCGGCTGCGATCTGGATCGTGATGTCGAGGGCGACCTCGGTCTTTAGGGGCCCTTTTTTGATCTTATCCCGAAGGGTCTCCCCCTCCACGTACTCCATGACGATAAAGGACCTGTCCTCGGCCTCCCCGACCTCATGGATGACGCAGATATTCGGGTGGGAGAGGGCGGCGGCCGCCTGGGCCTCGATCAGGAACCGCTCCTTGAGCTCGGGCAAGTTCATCAGGTGCGGCGGGAGGAATTTCAGAGCCACCGAACGTTTAAGCTTGATGTCCTCGGCTTTGTAAACGACTCCCATTCCCCCCTGGCCGATTTCCTCAAGGATCCGGTATTTTCCGGCAATGAGGCTGTCTTTCGAAATGATTTGAAGCGGCGTCTCCAGAGTTCTGGTTAGGGACACTCCTTCCAGCCCCGCCTTGCTCAACGGCGTGGCGCAGTTGCTGCAGAACCGCGAGTTATCGTTATTCTCAGAATGGCATTTCGGACACTCTACGGACATGGCTCCCGCCTTTATCTCTTCACCGGCCCCAGGTACTTGTCCAGCCAGGCCAGGGTTTCCTTGATGTACTCGGTCCTCGGGGGGATGTGGTCGGTGTCGTATAACTTGAATTGTTTGTGCTCTGCGGGAGTTCCAAGCAGGTCGAACATAGGCTTGATGCCTATCTCGAGACCGGCATCGTACCTGCCGTTCAACATCAGGGTCGGTATTTTCACTCGGGTCACATAGTTGAGCACAGAGGATTCAGGGCGGCTCGCTCGCCCTCCCATGCCGCCTCCCACTAAGACACTTGCTTTGATGCGGTCCTCCACGGCCGGGATGATCGCGCCGAGTCTCCCGCCCCAACTCATGCCGTAATAGGCAATCC
Organism: uncultured Eubacteriales bacterium; assembly: GCA_964580435.1. Lineage (GTDB taxonomy): Bacteria > Acidobacteriota > Aminicenantia > Aminicenantales > UBA8522 > CAZKEW01. The sequence goes on along the minus strand of CAZOKP010000004.1, from coordinate 21,587 downwards.
TGTTTCTGTCGATGTCCGTCCGCGTTTCCAGGTAGTCGATGCATCTCCTGAAATCTTGGACGATTTGAATCAGGAATTCGGTATAGGCATGAGTATCGGTACCAATATGGATAGGGATCAAGGCAGGATTTCCGCGCTCGAATGTTCCCTTATAGACAGGATAAAGGGCAGCCCGGCCGTTTTTAACGATAAAAGAAAGGAACATCGGGAATTCATAATAGTTCTCGAGGTCTTCGCTCGATTTTGTTGTTAGAGAGGCGCTGCCGGGGAAATAGATCACAGTTTGATACGGAGGCGAGGCGTTGCCGGGAAGAAAGAGATAGGCCATGACCCGCTCGCCGCCATAGGCGGCGTCGAAGGTGATCTTCTCCCGAATCCAGCCTCCGGGGCTTTCCTGCTGCGATTCGACGCGTGCCCTCAAGTCTGTCTTGTCGTAGGAAAACTGCTCCTTGTAAACCTGAAAAACAGGGTCCGGAACCGGCGTTTCTTTGTAAAAATCCCTGAACACCGCGAGTTTTTCAAGTTGAAACGCCGCTGCGGGGATCTCCTCTCGCTTGGGATAAAGAGCACACCGAAATCCGTTCTTAGCGGAGCGATCCATGGGAGGAGCCTGCCGCCGATTCCCGAATTCGTATGTATTGTCGTCCCAGGCGCCGCCTCGGACGAGTCTACCCATCGGGGTCTCATTCAAGCACCATTCCCGTACATTCCCCGCCATGTCAAAGACCCCGAAGGGCGTAATGCCCGGAAGGCTTCCCACCGCAACGGGGCCATTGCCGGAGAAATTACTGAAAGGCGCAAAGATGGCGAGGCCCCCCAATTGGAAAACGCGCACCATCGGAGTGTACTGGCCTCTGGCTATCTCCCAGTGAACCATCGTCGGCAGGCTCTTTCCGGCCCATTCCGCATACGCCGCGGCCTCGTACCAGCTGATGCCTGAAACTGGATAATCGCCCCCGCCCTCGGGATAATCCCCCGCCAGCCATATGGAAGGGCCGGATTGACCCGTCGGATCGACGAACTCTTTGATTCCTTCTTCCCAGGTCAGATCTTTTCCGCTTTTGGTGAAACTGAGTTTCCAGTACTCCTTGTTTCTATAGCCGCCCTTGTCGATGAACTCCTTGAATTGCCTGTTGGTGACCTCATACCTGTCGATGTAGAAATCACCCAGTTTCCCGATGGCCGTTTCTGCACCTTGGACCCGCACCATTCCCGGTGGAACGCTTCCGGTCTTATCAAGGACTCTTACGAGGTCATAGGGAATGACGAAACCGGGCTTGCCGATACGACCTCCCGTATCCCAGCTGGACGATGCGGCCAGAACGGTCTCGTAGCCGTCTTTTTCAATTTTCCATCTGAAGACTCCGATGGGCAGTCTGATCTTTTCGATCGGCGAGACGCCGAGATAGGACCATTCACTTTCCGGCGCGTCGTAATCCTTAATGTAAATCTTCGCACCTGGAGGCTCTGTCTTAACATTGATGTTCAGAGAGCATTTCGAAAAGAGCTCGGCCAGCCTGGCGTCGCGCGGGATGATGGCCTCGGCTTTTTCCGCGAGCCGGTAGGGCGCGACAAGATTCCGCCACACGTCGTTCTCCTCGATCATCCGCTCGATCTCCGGGATGGCGATCTCCCTGGCCCAGCGGACCTTGGCCTGATGCTTGAAGAACCAGACGGCCGCGGCCGCAATCGCAACCAACGTCAGGGCTGCGGGAATCGCCACCACCGGCCGGCGCAGGCGCTTCAAGAGCGATCGCAGGTTAAACACACCGGCCGCCTCTGCCCGGACCGCCTCTTCGTATTTCCTCAAGTCCTTCAGGATTTCCTGGGCAGAGCCGTAACGCGAATTGCGGTTCTTCTTGAGCGTCCGGGCGATAACCAGTTGCAACTCCTCGGGCACCGGCGGCTTGCGGACCTTGATCGGCTTCGGATCTTCGTGGATGATGGAATGGATGATCGAGAGGTCCCGGTCGCCTTTGAACGGGAGTTCGCCCGTAAGCATCTCGTAGAGGACGACGCCGAGCGACCAGAGGTCCGTCCGGCCGTCGACCTCCTCGCCCTGGGCCTGCTCCGGCGACATGTAGGCGACCGTGCCCAGCGTCGTCTGGCTCTTCGTCAGCGACGACCCGCCCCGGAGCTTGGCCAGCCCGAAGTCCATGACCTTGGCCTGGCCTTTATCAGTAACCATGATGTTGGCGCTCTTGATGTCCCGGTGGATGATGCCCTTGCGGTGGGCCTCGCCAAGCCCGGCGGCGACCTGGCTCGCGATTGTCAGGGCCTCCTCAGTCTTTAGGGGCCCTTTCATAATCTTATCCCGGAGCGTTTCCCCTTCCACGTACTCCATCGCAATGTAAGGATCTTCGTCGCTTTCTCTTACTTCGTGGATGACGCAGATATTCGGGTGGGAAAGGGCTGCGGCCGCCTGGGCCTCGATCAGGAACCTATCCTTGAGCTCGGGCAAGTTCATGAGATGGGGAGGAAGGAACTTTAGGGCCACATAGCGCTTGAGCTTCAGATCCTCGGCCTTATAGACGATCCCCATCCCGCCCTGGCCGATTTCCTCAAGGATCCGGTATTTTCCGGCAATGAGGCTGCCTTTCGATAAGACAGGAAGAGGCGTCGCCAATGTCTTCGTCAGGGAATCGAAAAGCTGCCCTTCCTGTGCAAGCAGGGCCGCACAATTTCCGCAAAACCGGGACGTATCGGGATTATCGGAATGGCATTTGGGACACTTCATCGCCCGTCTCCTGTTATTTCTTTTCTTCTGTAGGCAGATTCATCCGGCGCCGCAGTTCCTGGAAGCGCGGCTCGGAGCACACGCTGTCAAAACCCGGAAAACCGAGATAAGCCATGTTCGCATCGTGCAGCTCGAAGCCTTTCTCTAACCACTCCAGGGCGCGCTCCTTGTCCTCGGCCATGACATAAGCCAGCGCGAGGTACCATGGCTCACCCCGTTCATAGACCACTTTGGCCCACGCCTCCGTTGCCTGCCTCATGGCGCCCGCAAAGCCTGCTTCCGCGTACCCCCGATCGAGGGCTTCTGCGACGTCACGATTGCCGTATAAGGGAGTGTTCCACATGGCTTTCCATTCCTCGAACGCCTCTTCGTACATTCCTTTCATGAAAAAGCATACCTGGAGGATGTTGTGAGCGACGGGATCGTCCGCGTTCGTTCGCTGCGCGCTGCGGGCATAAGCAATGGCTTCGTCGTACCGGTGCGCCAAGAGGAAGACCGCGGCTGCGAGACTCTGAAAGAGAGAATTGAAGGGGTCCAGTTCCAGGGCCCGCTCCACCTCCGCCAGTGCGTCCTCAGGCCGCCCCGTAATGCTCAACACGTGCGAGTAGTAGATCCGCGCGTCAGGGAAGTTCGGATCGAGCTCGATGGCGCGCTTGAACTCCGTCTCGGCGCCGGTCCAATCCCAATCGCCCCAAGCCATGATGACCGCCAGCGCGTAATGCGCTGCCGCGACGGTATCATCCAGGGCCAAGGCCCTCTGTGCCGCCGCCTTAGCTTTGGGCGTGGCCTCTTTCGGTGGCGTAAGCCCCATCTGTTGACGGCATCCCCAAACAAAGGAGATGCCTGAGTAGGCCAGCGCGTAGTCCGGGTCCTTCTGAAGGGCCCGTTCAAAATACTGAAGCGCCGTGTCCAGATCGGCCGGAAGGAGTTTATAGCTGTGCTGAAGGCCTTTGAGATAGGCCTCGTAGGCTTCGGGATTGACCGGACGCGCCTGCTCGGCCGGGAGGAGCTTCAGGGCCAGGGCCTTGGCCACTTTCTCCGCCACGTCGTTTTGCAGGGCCAGGATGCCGGACATCTCCCGCTCGATAATGTCCGCCCAGAGCTGGATCTGGTCCCGGACCTGGATGAGCTCGGCGATGATGCGAACCCGGCCCCCTTCCCGCTGGGCGCTCCCCTCGAGGACATAGTCCACGCCGAGCTCGCGGCCGATCTGGTCGACGGGCGCTTCGGTCTTCTTGTAGCGCATGACCGACGTTCGGGCGATGACGCTGAGACTCTGGGGATGAAGCCGCCCAAGTCGGGCGATCATCTCCTGGGTCAGGCCGTCGCTCAGGTAATCCTCCTCGGGATTGCCGGTCAGGTTGGCGAACGGAAGCACGGCCAGCTTGATCGCGGCGGGCCTGGCCTTGGCTTTGAGCGGTTTAAGGCCCTCGGCGATGGCGGAGAGGTCTTCCCGGAACTCGTCCATGCTCTGGTAGCGGTCGGCCATCTTCTTGGATAGCGCATGTCCGACGACATGCTCCAGTTCGGGTGCAGTGCCGGGTCGGGCTTTAGCCAGGGGCTCCGGTTCTTGATGAAGGATGGAGAAGATGACGGACTGGTCGTGGTCTCCTCGAAAGGGGAGCCGGCCGGCCAGCATCTCGTAGAGGACGACCCCCAGGGACCAAATATCCGAGCGCTGGTCAACAACCTCACCTCTGGCCTGCTCCGGTGACATATAGGCCACTGTCCCCATGGTCTTGGCTTCTTTGGTAATCAGCGATTCTCCGATGACCTTGGCTAAGCCAAAATCCATGATCTTCGCCTGGCCCTTGTCCGTTATCATGATATTCGCGCTCTTGACATCACGATGGATAATTCCTTTGTTATGGGCTTCTTCCAAGCCTTCCGCTGCCTGAATAGCGATGTCCACCGCCTCCCCAAAAGCGAGCGGCTGCTTGGCCACCTTTTCTCTGAGACTCTGGCCCTCGACATAGGCCATCGCAATAAAAGCTGTGTCCTCGTACTCTCCCACTTCAAAAATCGTGCAGATATGGGGATGATCGAGCGCAGCAACGGTGTGCGCCTCCCGCATAAATCGTTCCTTAGCTTCGGGATGGCGGCTGAGCTCGGGCGGCAGAAACTTCAGGGCGACAGTCCGCCGGAGTTTTGTGTCCTCTGCTTTATACACAATGCCCATTCCGCCACTGCCAATCTCAGAAATGATTTTGTACTTTCCGGCAACGGGGCTCCCTGGATCAAGGATTTCCGGAGAGGCTTGAATAGTCTTAGTCTGGGAATAAAGAACTCCATCGGAAAGAGGCAGTTTGGTCCCGCACTCCTTGCAGAAAAACGAATCCTCGGTATTTTCAAATTGACACTTTGGACATTTCATGGTCTTTCTCCCTTAACGCAAGGAATCCACAAGCACACTTGCCTTTTGGGTCAAGACAGCCCAGTTTTCGCTCTCGATTGCCTTTTTGTCCAGGAGCGCGGTCCCCATGGCGATGCAGCACGCCCCATTATCGATAAATTCGCGCGCGTTCTCAATATTGACGCCGCCGGTCGGCATCATGCGGATCTGAGGTAGAGGCCCTTTGAGATCCTTGAAATATTTTGGTCCCACGGATGTCGCCGGAAAAACCTTGACCACATCCGCCCCCGCTTCCCAGGCAGCGACGATTTCTGTTGGAGTGAAGGCACCGGGAGCAACAAACATGTTATGCTTGCGGCAGACATTGATCACTTCGAAATTCGTTATCGGCGAGACGACGAAATCCGCCCCGGCCTGGATCGCCTGCGCGGCAGTCTTCGGGTCGAGGACAGTACCCGCCCCGACAAGAGAATCCGGGGGTTTCTTCCTGGACAGCGCCGCGATGATATCAAGGGCGTTAGGCGTGGTCATAGTGATCTCTATCGCTTTCACGCCTCCCTTCCTAATCGCTTCCACAGCCTTGCTCAGCCTCTCGGTTTCCGCCATCCGGATCACCGCTATGACCTTGCTGGATAAAATGATCTCGAGAACTTCATTCTTCGTCATTTCTGCCTCCGCGGGGCTTCTTCACCTTTGGACCCTTCCTGAACTATTGCCATGCATCAGAGCCAAGACCTCTTTTTCCGAAACGAGGTTGAAGTCGCCCGGGATGGAATGCTTAAGGCAGGAGGAAGCGATAGCAAATTCCAGGGCTTTCGCATCATCGCCGAAAAGATCGAGGCCGTGAATCAAGCCGGCGGCAAAGGCATCGCCCGCGCCGATTCTATCGACAACATGGGTGATTTCATACTTGGACCCGACGATGAATTTCTGCCCGGTTCTAAGGACGGCAGACCAGCTGTTGTGATCGGCAGAATGGCTTTCCCGCAGCGTGATGGCCAGCTTGTTGAGGTTGGGGAACATTTTGAAAACATCAGCCGTTAGTTTTTCATAGACGGCCAGGTTCAATTTTCCTCCCATGATGTCAGCCTCAGTATTGAGACCCAGGGATCTCTGGCAGTCCTCTTCGTTCCCCATAACGACATCGGCAAATCTGACGACCTCCCGCATTACTTCAGGCGCCGCTTTCCCATATTTCCAGAGCTTTTCCCTAAAATTAAGATCGACAGAGACGACCAGGCCGTTTTCTTTTGCTTTTCTAACCGCCTCGAGAGTCAAATCAGCGGCCGATGAACTTAGAGCCGGTGTGATCCCTGTCGTGTGGAACCACTCCACACCGCTCAAAGCCTTGTCCCATTTGATATCTCGTTTCCTTGTTTCGGCCATAGCCGAATGCTCCCTGTCATAGATAATTTTTGAGGGCCGTTGATTGGCCCCGGTCTCAGCAAAATACAGACCCAGCCTTTTCCCTTGCCGCAGGATAAACCCCGTTTCTACGCCCCATCTTCGCAACTCTGCCACTGCGGCGTCGCCGATATCATTTGGCGGAATAACGGAAATATACCTCGCGGCGTGGCCAAGAAAGGCGAGAGCAACGGCTACGTTAGCCTCCCCTCCTCCGAAGCGGGCCTTGAACAAAGAGGACTGCAAGAGTCTTTCATGTCCGGGCGGTGAAAGCCTGAGCATGATCTCCCCAAAAGCGGCGATTCTTTTCATCCTAGCTCCCTCTTCATATCAGATGGATTTATATATATCTAATATCAGCCTGAATATCAAATCTGCGAGGCCGGTCTGGGCTTTTGATTCTTGCCCCTTGACCATTCCTCTTTTCTGTTTTAAAGTGAAGGCGCGACTAAAAGTATAAGCCCCATGGACAAGCGATTCATCAGGCTGATTCTTGCCATTGCCCTGGCGCCTTTCCTCTTTTCCGCTGTCAAGCAAGTTCGTGTCACAGTCGATAGAGCCGTTATTTACGCAGAGCCAAGCAAAAACAGTCCCAGGATAGATATCGTCGTCAAGGGAGCCGTCCTGAACCTTTTCCAGCAAAAGAAGGTCAAAGAGGTCTGGTATTATGTCAGCTACAGTTCCCCGAGGTATGGAAACCGAATCTCCGGGTTCATCAACGAGTCTTCCGTGGAAATTGTGGCTGCAGAAGAGGCAATTCCAAGAGAAACGGTGAAGGTGAGAGAGCCTGAACAAACACTGCCGGTTCCGGCTCCCGAAAAGCCTGCTCCACCCGCAGAAAAGCCTACTCCGTCGCCCCCAAAAATTGAAGAGAAAAAAGAAACGAAACGTGAAACTCTACCCCCTCCAAAAATTGAAGAGAAAAAAGAAATTAAAGAACCGCCGATAACAGAATCTATGGCCCTGACTCCCCTGCCCCGGCCGAAGTCTATCAAGCTGCCCAAGAAAGAAAAAGCGTGGCAGGATGTGGCCTGGCAGGTGATCGCTGCCGTAAAAGCTGAGAAAAAGAAGCCGGCCGAAAAAGTGTTAGCCGAAGCGCCGGCAGAACCCAAACCGCAACAACCGCCACCTCAACCGCCGCCTCCCCCTGTCCCCGAGCTGAAAAAAGCAGAGCCCGAGGTCAAAAAGGAAGAGCCGAAGAAGGTCACTACTGAGCCTAAAAAAGTTGAGGAAGAAAAGCCGCAGGTCATTAAGCCTGTGCCTCCCCAACCTGCCAGAATCGCCGAACCGAGAAGAGAAAGCAGGCTTCTTACGTTCGGGCTCGGATATGGTTCTTCGTTCGGGGGCGCGGGTGGATTTGTCCAGCTCAACACCAAGATGAGCATCTCTCTCCATGGCGGTGTGGGGATGTATCCCACCAAGTTCATCTATTCAGGCACGGACTGGGTCAAAAATGAAGTCCTTTACAGCGTGGGCGTCAAGTATTATCTTCCCATTAATTCCCGCTCCTTTTCTCCTTTTATCGACCTGCAGTACGGAGGGCTGAGTGTTGAGGCCGCTCAAATCGTCATAGGCATCTGGGAATATTCCTATGTCCTCAGCCATGAGCAAAAAACGCTTTGGGGCCCCTCGTTTCTCGGGGGAGCAGAGATCAGGTTCGGCCGTTTCGGCATAAACGGCGCGGTCGGCATTTCCTACAATCTCACTGATTGGCAATATTTGGATAAGAACTTTTTCTTCACTTTCGATGCCGGCCTGGTGATATACTTCTAAGCCTCTGGCCTTGATCAAAAAACAGGTTATCGACAAGAGGAGCTGGTTTGGCTAAAAATAAAAGCGCCATGAAAAGGAAAGAGCGATGAGACAGAAAGCAAGAGTACTGAGCTTTGTTGGTCTTCTTTTTGTTGCTTTCACGTTCCCAGCCTTTTCCCCCGGGCTGGGTCTTCCGGCGGCGACGGCCGTTTCCGCGCAGGAGAACCTGAAAACGGGGGCGGCTGCAAAAGAAACAACCATCCGCAACTTGGCCAACGACACAGTTCAATACACCATCCAGCGGCTCGGCCTGGACAGTCTGCCCATCAAGAAATCAATCCTGCCGGACGGCCTTGACCGCTGGGACTGCGAAGGCGAGATGGACGTTACCTTTGAGCGCAAGGGTGTCGAGATTACCTACAGGCTCGATTGCGGCCTTCCCTACACATTTCGCCTTGACGAAAATGACGAGCTCGAGCTCTACAGCGGGGCTCATGGGCTTTTCGGCGTGGCCGACCTGGCGCCGTTTGTTCCGACGCCCATGGTCGTCGTCGACAAAATGCTCGAGATGGCCAAAGTGCGAAAGAACGACTTTCTCTTTGACCTTGGGTGCGGCGACGGCCGGATCGTCATCAACGCAGCGAAGAAATTCGGAACCAGGGGTGTGGGCATTGACATCGACGCCCAGCGTATCGAAGAATCCAAAGCGGCCGCCAAGAAGGCGGGCGTAGAGAATCTGGTTGAATTCCGGTTGCAGGATGTCATGAAGGCAGATTTTTCCAAGGCGACGGTCGTGACGCTTTATTTGCTGCCTGAGTCCAACGAGCTTCTCCGCCCTCTTCTCGAAGCCCAGCTCAAACCCGGGGTTTACATCGTCAGCCATAATTATTCCATTCCGGGCTGGCAGAAGAAGCAGGTTGATTACGCCTCTCTTCAAGACGGCATGGGCAAGGAGCATACAATTTTTTTGTACAAAAGATAGCCTACAAGGAGGACGAAGATGTTCTTTCCGAAGCTTAAGATTCAGGCAAAAGCCGCTGGTTTGCTGTTATCCCTGCTGCTATTGTTCACGGACCTCTCTTTTTCCGGCACCGTTCTGACGCCCGACGACGTCTTGAGGATTAAAACCTGCTCCGCCGCAGAGATAAGCCCCGACGGAAAATGGATTGCCTATACAGTCAGCGTTCCGCGGGAACCCAGCGATGAGCCCGGCGGATCATACAGCGAGCTCTATGTTATCTCTGTCGAGACCGGCACTATCCGGCCTTTCATTACCGGAAAATTCAATGTTAGCTCGCCCCGCTGGAGCCCGGATAGCTCCAAGATCGCCTTCCTCACCGAACGCGGCGAAAAGCCCTCGACCCAAGTCTGGATTATACCGGCGGACGGCGGAGAAGCCTTTCAGGCTACCAAAGCTGAAACATCGGTCTTAGATTTCCGGTGGCATCCTGCGGGGGCTAAAATCGCTTATGTCGCCACGACTCCTCCGACAAAGCGCGAGAAAGATCTGGAAAAAAAAGCATACGGCTTTATTTTTTATGAGGACAACCTCAAGCACCGTAACCTCTATCTCGCTGAGGTCTCTGGCGAAAAACAATCGCAGCAACTTACGGACGGCGTGACCATCTGGAGTTTTGAATTCAGCCCGGACGGCGGGACAATCGCCGCCGCGGCTTCTCCCAAGAACCTGGTTGATCAAAGCTATATGTTCCAGAGAATTCATCTCTTCGACCTGGAGACAAAAAAACTGACCCGGCTGACCGATAATCCAGGAAAACTCGGGAATTTCGCCTTTAGCCCGGATGGCAAGAAGCTTGTCTATACGGCCGGCCTGGAAAGAAAAGACCATGCTGTCAGCCAGGTTTTTGTTGTCCCGGTCGGCGGCGGCTCGGCTAAGAACCTGACCCCGGCGAATTTCCGCGGCCACGTGAGCTGGGCAGACTGGAAAGATAAAAATACCGTGGTCTATCTTGCCGGAGAGGGGGTCTGGCCGACCCTAAGACTGGTGAGCGAGGACGGCGGCGAAAGAAATATTATCCTTAACGCCAAGGATTCAGGCATCATCTTCGCTCCACCGAGTTTTACATCTGACTTCGAAAAATTGGCCCTGACAGCAAACACGCCTGATATCCCTGGAGAAGTCTACTACTGGGAACCGGGCAAAGATCTTAAAAGAATGACGACCCTCAACCCCTGGCTGGCCGACAGACAGTTGGGCAAGCAGGAAGTTATCCAATACGAGGCGCGCGACGGCCAAGTGATCGAAGGCCTGCTGATCTACCCAGCGAACTTTGCGCAGGGCAAACACCATCCTTTGATCGTCACCGTTCACGGCGGCCCGGAGTCGCATTATTCCAACGGCTGGGTCACAAGATATTCTGAGCCCGGCCAAGCCCTGGCCGGGAAGGGGTACGCTGTCTTTTATCCCAACTACAGGTCGAGCACAGGATACGGCCTGAAATTTGCCTGGGCGGGCTATAATGACGCCGCGGGAGTGGAGTTCGATGACATCGCCGATGGTATCGAGTATCTCATCAAGTCTGGAATCGCCGACGCGGACCGGGTCGGATTGATCGGCGGCTCATACGGCGGCTTTGCGGCGGCCTGGTTTTCCTCCTACTATACGAAAATGGTCAGGGCCGTCTGTATGGTCGTCGGCATCAGCGACCTGATCAGCAAGCGTGGAACCACGGATATTCCCTATGAAGAGCTTTATGTCCATTCCGGAAAACAGCTCGAGGAGATGTGGGAGCAGAGCTTAAAGCGCAGCCCGATTTACTGGGCTCACCAGAGCAAAACGGCGGTCCTGATCCTGGGAGGAGCTGCAGATACACGCGTCCATCCATCCCAGAGCCTGGAATATTACCGCATCTTGAAGATGAACAATCACCCGGCTGTCCGGCTGGTCCAATATCCCGGTGAAGGACACGGCAACCGGCGCCAGTCCGGCCGGATCGATCTTCTTTTCCGAGAGCTTCAATGGCTCGACTGGTACGTCAAGGACAAAAAGCCTCTTGACGGCCCGATGCCGCCGTTGGACATCAGCGAAAGTTATGGACTGAACCTGGACAACTGATCTTTTTTAGGGACGGCATATAAATCTGGAGCAAACAGATAGAAAAATCTAAACAACAGTCCATTCTTTTTACTCCGGTCAAGGTGGGCCGCGTCATAATTCCCAACCGCTTTGTTCGCTCGGCAACCCATGATTTCATGGCCGAAGAGGATGGGTCGGTTACGGATCGACAGGTCGCCCTCTTCCGGCAGCTGGCGGAAGGCGAAGTGGGGCTCATCATCACGGGGCACGCTTTTGTCAACCCGGCAGGAAAAGCCAGCCCTCGCCAGATCGGTGTCCACGAGGACAGGATGGTCGATGGATTAACCTTGATTGCCCAGGCCGTCCGCCGCTTTCCCTCGCGCATATTCCTACAGATCGCCCATGCCGGCCGACAGACGAAAGAGAAATATTGCGGCTGCATTCCCCTTGCTCCTTCGGCCATCTATGAGCCGACACTCAAGGTCATGCCGAAAGAAATGACCGCGGCGGAGATTCACGGGGCTATCGACGATTTTATCCAGGCCGGACGACGGGCTAAGCGGGCCGGATTCGACGGAGTTCAGCTCCATATCGCCCACGGCTATCTTCTGAGCAGCTTTATCTCGCCCTATACCAACAGGCGGGAAGACGAATGGGGCGGGTTGTTGGAAAAACGCGCCCACATCGTGTCTGAGATAGTGCGGGGAATCAAAGACATAACAGGAAAGGACTATCCTGTCATCATCAAGCTCAATTCCTCCGATTTTCTGCCTCAGGGTTTGCGGCTTGAGGAAAGTATCGCCATCGCCCGCATCCTGGAAGCGGACGGCATAGACGGCATCGAGGTCAGCGGAGGAACATCAGAGGCAGGAAAGGGCTCGATGTGGCAGGGCCTTCGCCGTGAGGATGAAGAGGGATATTTTGTGGATGCCGCCTCTCAATTTAGGAAAGCTGTCCATGTTCCGGTCTTCGGACTGGGCGGGAATCGCACTTTCAAAGTCATGGAAGCGATGGTAAAGGAAGGGAAGGTTGACCTTATATCGATGAGCAGGCCGTTCATCCGTGAGCCCTTTCTTGTCCGGAAATTTCGCGCCGGCGAGATCAAAAAATCAGAGTGTATCTCCTGCAATAAATGTCTTAATCCCCGGGGGATCCGCTGTGCCGAGCTTGGCACAGCTACCTAAACCAGCGAACAATTAAGGGATACTGCGTTAAGTCTTGAGAGGATAAAACCTCAAAACATCCGCTAAATTGAGTCAGGAGCTTGTCACAAGAGATACATCCGGCCGAGCGGAGTTCCGTTCGGGAAGGCCAGACTGATGAGGCCATGCAGATAGAGGTGGACGATATAGAAAAATAGAGCCGTGCGGCCGAAGGTCAAGGAGAAAGCCAGGTTCCAACTTTCTTTTCCAAAGCGAGCTTATAAACCAGCGGAGCCGTGGCCATATCATCCAAAGCAAGGCCCAGGTTACAGGTCATGGTTCGCTCAACTTGATTCTCGCGGCCGGGCTTCCGGCCGGTTACGAGCTCGCCGAGGTCGGCATACACTGCAGGAATATTCTGGAAATATCCGGCCTGTCTGTAATATTCAAGCTGGGGGATATCATCCGTGCAGAACTTGTCGGCCTCCCGGAGGGCCTCGGGATGCCAGTAGGAATCAAAGTCAACTAACGAGGCAAAAGCGCCTGCCTCGAACCAGCCCGGCTTTATGGTCGCATGCGGGATCTTGAGGATCGGGCCGGCCGTGACCACTATATCGCATCCTGAAACGGCATCTTTTGGCTCTTGGGCAGGGACGACCTCAAGGCCGAATTTTGCCGTCATCTCTTTAATATAGAGGTCGAGGGCGGCAGGATTGACGTCATGGGCCATGACACGCTCGATGGGAAAAAGAATATTCAGGGCTTCAAGGTTGCTCCTGCCCTGCACACCACAGCCGAGAATGCCGACAATTTTGGAATCAGGACGGGCAAGATATTTCGCCGCCACCGCTGTTGCCGCCCCAGTGCGCTTTCCGGTAATCCACGTGCAATCCAGGACTGCCAGCGGAAGGCCTGTCTCCGGATCATTGAGGATGATGAGACCGCTGATATAGGGCAGTCCTTTCCGGACGTTCTCGGGGTAGCCGCTCACCCATTTCATTCCTGCGGAGTTCAAGCCAGCTATGTAGGCTGGCATCGCGTGGATAAAAGAGTCGGGCCGGGGATGGATGCCGGGCTTTGGAGGCATCTCCACCCGGCCTTCGCCTTTTTCCCGGAACATCTGCTCCAAAGCGGCGATTATCCTTTCCATTCTCAGGTTAAGAGAGGCAACATCCGCCTTGGAAAGATAAAGAATTTCTTTGGCCATCGGCCGCCTCCTCAATCAAATCTTGATGAAAACCTTTCTTCTATAAAGCCAGTAACAGATTGACCATAAAAGAGCCCCGACGGCCAGGCTGGTGATGATCTGCGCCGCCAACTCCCCCGACCAGCCGAAGAGTCCCATGGTGAAGGGCTTCGCAATTGCCTCAAGCCACCTGGGACGGCCCTCTCGATCATAAGAAGGGTATCTTAACTATTTTTCTGCTCATGTCCAATACTTAATAAGAGCGAGCAGGCTAAGCTGAGACCGTGTGCCCAAAAGTTGTGCAATACGTCAGAACTTCAAGAAGATCAGTCTGTTAAAAAGGAATATCCCTGTTTTTCCACAGAGTTATTCACAGAAATAGTGGAAATTTTATTTGCGCAACGCGGCTTTGCCTAGCGTTCTTCATTTAAACGAAGAAATCTCGCCGCGTTGTTGCAAAAGATATAAGGCCGCCAAAATTGCAAAGGGAGCTTTAATAGAATTCATGATCCCCTCCTTAGGCTTCAAAATGCTCCCACTCGTGTTTTACCCGTTCCATGAGCTTCCTGAAGCGCTCCTCGCCGCGGAGCTTGGCGAGGAAAGGGTCTTTCTCAGCAAGCAGCGGGTAATTAATAAAGTCTCGATTGACCGCGTTCTCCAGCCAATCCAACGCTTCTTCTTTCTCTCCGAGGAACGCATAAAACGCCGCGATATGATAGGAGTACTGTGCATCCCTTCGAGTGGTTTTGAGGAAATCCGGGGTCAACAGCGGAGGGATTTTCTCTTTTTCCCTTTGTAAAGCGAATTTCAAGAATAGGCTCATTTGCGCCCAAATGTCTTGCGGGGGGGATTTCACGTATTGTTCAAGAACCGAGACCGCTTTTTCGCCATGCCCGTTATAGGCTAGACTCATGGCGTACCAAAACTGGGACATGGGAAGATCAGGGCCCATCCTGAAAGCCCGCGAAATGCGTTCTTCGGCCAGGGCAAACGAACCCTCGATAAAAGCGAGGGCTCCATAGAATAAATGAGATAGCGGGTTGATCGGGTCCAAATCCAAAACCTTTCCAACCAAAGGGGTGGCGGCCGAAAAATTCCCCGCTACTCCCAAGAACCAGCCCAACCATAACAATACATCGACATCGTTGGGGGCGCGCGAAAAGGCTATTTTAAGATGACGGATGGCCTCATATAAGTCTCCCTGGATGGCATTAATAAGCCCTGCAAGAACATGGGCCGGCGCGGACTCGGGATCTAATTCGAAGGCCATATCGGCATAGTTGATCGCTTTCTGGAAATATTCTTCCTGCTGAATTCCCAAGTTGACGTATTGAAAATAGGCATAGCCCAGGCCGGCAAAGAGGACGGCGTTTTGCCCGATGATATCCAACCCGTTCTGGAGATAAGTGATGGCACGGCCCAGGCCGTCTTCAGTAAAAAGCATGATTTCGTGCTTGGCTCGAAGATAACACTCGTACGCCGCCGCATTGTCAATGGGTCTCTCGGCGAGCCTTCGGTTCTCAGAGGGCGTGAGCTTCAACTTGAGCGCATCCACGATCGAACGAGAGACTTTCTCCTGGATGTCGAAAACATCATCCATTGTGCCGGGGTATTTCTCCGCCCAAATATGCGCATCGGTCACAGCGTCGATCAATTGAGCAGCTATGCGCAGGTCGCTTCCTGCCTTCCTGACACTTCCTTCAAGCACATACCGAACGTTAAGTTCTCGGCCGATCGTTCGCGTGTCTTTTGGAGTTCCCTTCAACATCATGGCTGAATTCCTGGAAATCACCCTCAGCTCATTGATATGTGACAGATCAGTGATGATCTCTTCGGTCATTCCATCGCAGAAATACTCCTGGTCTTTCTGCGGGCTTAGGTCGGCGAAGGGGAGCACAACGATGGATTTTTCAGGTTTCGCCGCGGCTGGAGGTGATAGTTCAATTTGCCTTTTCCCCAGCTCGGGAGAGAGCGCGGGCGCGATCGCCGCCCACTGCAAAGACTTAAAGATGATCCAGGCAATGCCGAGGCAAAGCGCAATAATGCCTGTCAGCAGCTTCATCCCAGAAACGCCGGCGATATCAAAAACAAGGTCCAAATCTATGGCTATCGTGGCCAGGATGATCAAAGGAACAAGCAAAACTTCGACTTTAACATTTCCCGGCCGCTTTTCAACGCCGCGGAACCACCGCCAGATGAGGGTTGAGAGAAGGGCGCCAATAATGGAAACGACCGTCAGATCGATTGTTTTGTCGGGGAACCGATAATGAGTGACTAGCAGGCGCTCCACGACTTCAATAAGCAGCCAGCCACCGCCGATGAACGCCGCCAGAGTCTCAACAATATGCCGTTTCCTGAGTTTGCCGAGAAACTCAGCAAAAAATGACTTGTTTTTCCCTCCGGAATGAGCCTTTTCTCCTCCTAAGGAGTTCATTGCCCTCCCAACCATAGAGAATCTTTCTGGTTGGGTTAAGCGTAACAATAATCGGGAAAAGAGTCAAACTTGAACCAGCCGCAGGGGCCGTGAATTTATTAGAGGGCAAGCCGGAAGTCAACTTGCACAGGACACAGAGAAGGCTTGACTTTTTCCGGGGATTTATTAATGTCTTTATAAACAGGCTCGAAGGAGGCCGGATGAAATTCAAAACCTTGACCTTCCCCATTTTTATCCTGTTGATCGCAATCACGACATTCGCCATCAAGCCGCCCGCCTCAGTCTCACCTGAAGAGACCACCATCAAGCCGGGAAAGGTTGTTTTCGCAGGCGTCAGGTCATCAAGCTACGGAATCAAGTCCTTTCCAGAGCCACCAGCATGGAAGAAGGCCATCGACGCCATGACCGGTTATTTCGAAGGATCCACTCCCTGCGCCATCTGGATTGTCGGCGTGATGGCCGAAACACCCAAGTATACGCACCTCGAATTCCCCAGCGAGGGTAAGACATATCCCAACATCGAGTTCGAGGACGCCGACAAACACGAACCTTTTCTCAGCTATTTTGATAAGGCCGGGATCAAGGTTTTCCTGCAGGTCGAGCCGGCCAATGCAGATATGATGACCTTGATTGACCTCGTCCTCGGAAGGTACAAGGACCATCCTTGCGTCATCGGCTTCGGGGTTGACGTCGAGTGGAATAAGGAAGCCGATAATCCCGAGTGGGGAGTTAAAGTCGATGATGCCACGGCCCAGCAGTGGGAAGCCAAGGTAAAATCCTGCAATCCCGAATACCGGCTGTTCCTTAAACACTGGGACATCGGCTGGATGCCGCCGACTTACCGAGGGGACATCATCTTCGTGGACAATGGCCAGGAGTTCAAAAATTTCGAAGAAATGCTAGCTAAGTTCCCCAATGTCTGGGCCAAGACGTTTTACCCCAATACAGTGATCTTTCAGGTCGGCTACGGCTCAGACAAACCCTGGTGGTCAAAGCTGCCCACTCCCCCGAAGACCATAGGCGATTCACTCAAGAAAAAAATCCGACAGGACTTGGGGATCATCTGGGTTGATTTCTCATCGAGGGACGTTCTGCCACTAGCGGATTGATAATAGCCCTGAAGGGTGCGCCGCTAACAACGGAGAGAATAGGGAAGGAAATTGATGCGTAAGGAAAAATATGCCGTCGGGATAGACTCAGGAACCCAGAGCACAAAGGCTCTTATCGTTGACTTCACAGGCAAGGTCCGAGGCCGCGGCCGTGCTCCACACAGGATGGCGGAAAACCTCCAGCCCGGCGAGAGCGAGCAGGATCCCCGCACCTGGATTGAAGCACTCGAGAAAGCTTTAAAAGCGGCGCTCGTTGATTCCAAGATCAACCCGCATGAGGTCGTTTCTCTGGGCGTTTCCGGACAGCAGCATGGGTTTGTTCCCCTGGACAAAGGCGGCGAGCCCATAAGGCCGGCCAAGCTCTGGAACGATACTTCGACGGTCGAAGAAACGGAGATGATCGTCAAAAAGATGGGCGGAAGAAAAACGTTCATCAAAAAACTTGGGATCAGCCTGGCTGTCGGCTACACCGCCTCAAAGATACTCTGGCTCAAACGGAAAGAACCGCGCCATTATGCCAGGCTCAAGACGGTCCTTCTTCCGCACAATTACCTCAATTTCTGGCTCACCGGGAAACTCGCGATGGAGTACGGAGATGCTTCGGGCACGGGCCTCATGGACATTCGCAGCCGCGTCTGGAACAAAGAAGCCATCACGGCGATTGATCCGGAGCTCGAATCCAAGCTCCCTCCTCTGTTTCACCCGGCTGAACCCTTGGGCTATGTCAACGAAAAGATTGCCTCACGCTATGAGATGAGAAAAGTCCTTGTTTCGAGCGGCGGTGGCGACAATATGATGGGTGCCATCGGCACTGGAAACGTATCAGCCGGTATCTCGACGGTCAGCCTGGGGACCTCGGGGACGATATATTCCTATTTCCGGGACCCGTTTGTCGATCCTGAAGGCGAAATTGCCGCCTTTTGTGACAGCACGGGCGGCTGGCTTCCGCTTCTCTGCACGATGAACGTCACCAACACGACAGAATACTTCAAAGCCCTGCTCCGCCTCTCTAACAAAGACCTGGAAAACATGGCTTCCAAAGCTCCGGCCGGAGCCGGGGGGCTTATTTTTCTTCCGTTTATCGACGGGGAGCGGGTCCCTGTTCTTCCCTTCTCCGCCGGCGTCCTGTTCGGTCTGAACAAAACGACCTTCCGCTCCTCTTATCTGGCCAGGGCGATCATGGAAGGCACAATCCTTAACCTCGGTTATGGGTTCGCCAGGATGCGCTCTCTCGGACTCAAGCCAGCGGAAATCAGGGCTACCGGTGGCGGCGCGAAGAGCAGGTTATGGCTCCAGCTCGTGGCGGACATCTTCAAAACACCGGTCGTCACCCTGGCGGAACGGGAAGCCGCAGCTTATGGAGCAGCGCTCCAATCGATCTGGAGCTATTACCGAGAGAACGGAGAAAAAATATCGATCCAAGAGATCGCTCGCAAGATGGTCAGGAAAGAAAAATTCGTTGTTGAGCCGCAGGCAAGGAATTCAGCCCTTTACGATTCTCTCCAGGGTCGGTTCAATTCACTGTGGAAAACACTGATTAAGGAGTTCAAGATCCATAAACAACTCCAGGCTTGATCAAACCCAGCCGTATTCATAGCCGGCCTGATACATGGCGATGACGTTCTTAGGCGGTGTGATCGGCTGGATATTATGGCATGGCGCCAGAATATAGCCTCCCCCCGCGCCGAGAATGCGCAGGTTGTCCAGCACTTCGTTGCGGACATCGCCGCGGCTCCCAAAAGGAAGAGTGCGCTGATTGTCCATGGCGCCGTGGAAGATGACCCCGTCCCCGAAATGCCGCTTTAGCTCTTCCCGTTCCATGCCCGCGCTCCGCCACTGGATGGGATTGAGGATGTCGATCCCGGCCTCGATCATATCGGGAATGATGCGCCGGCAGTTGCCGTCATTGTGGTGGAAAACAAAGGCGCCGGCCTGATGGGCCAGGTCGATGATCCTTTTCATTCCGGGCAGCAGGAACTCGCGGATGTGGGCGGGTGAAAACATCAGGTCGTTCTGGCCGCCCATATCCTCGGCGACATAGGAGAGCATCACCTTCCCGGGGATCTTCTCATAGATCCGGAGCGTGTTCTCATAAGCCAGTCTGAAAAGCTTGTCCAAGCAATAATGAACTATCTCAGGATTCTCGATCAGGTCGACAAGGGCCTGCTCCTGGCCGCGGAGGTTCTTATAGATCAGAAAAGGCTCAGAGCCTCCTCCTCGGATGGGATACATCTCCTTTCCTTTGATCTTGCGAGGAATATCGTTGTAATCCCACCAGTCGGGGCTCGGCCAGCGGTACTGGCGCTCGATCTCCCCCACTGAATGATAGCCGGCCAAAGGATTGTGGATGCACTCGTTATAGACCCCCGAGCCATAATCCGCATAGCTGAACTTGCATCCAAAGATATCTGTGCGCCGCGGGAGCCGGGGTCCCGCGTATCTGGGCTCTATCTTTACGACATAATCCACATGCAGCTTCTCGAGCATCTGCTGTTTCGTCCGGCAGCCCAGGTGTTTCTTGAGGATGTCCGTTGTTTCCGAAGTCGCCCAATAATCCAGGGGAATGCGATCAGGCTTCCGGCGATGCATGACCGCCAGCCATCTCTCCTTTGGGGTCATGGACTCTTTTGGCACGGCGGTCTCGGTTGAATATTCCTGTCTGCGCTGGGAGTGACTTTATCGGTCAAAGCGCCACAGCATCATTAACGCCTGCGACGAAATCCCTCAGTGCCGGTGCAGGTCCTTGTGCATGATTTTCCGGGTTTCGTGCAGCCGGTCGTCGGCGGGAAGGTCGGCCAGTTTCTGGTTGATCATCTCGTCGTTCTCAGCTTGAAGGAGTTTGGCGACATAATCAATGACGCTCGGCGGAAATACTCCGTCCCGCTCATACAGCTCTCGCTTCTCCAGAAGGATACGGCTCGATTCCACGCAGCTTCGCGGGAGCGTGGGCAGCTTTTGAAGCAGAGCCTGGTCGGTAAAGATATTTCCCTGGACATAGAGTTTATCGGCCAACTCCAACGGAAGGTTTTTCTTGAACAATGAGTCATTCTCCCTGAAAGCCCAATCCGCGGCCATGACGATGCCGGCCAGCAACAGGTGGATGATGGCGCTGCCGTCGGGGCTGCGCACCTCGACGGTCTGCCGGCTTTGGATATCCTCAAAAGGCGCCGTTTCTTGAGGATTCAGCTTCTTGGCCAGATGACGAAGGTTGGACCAGCCCAGGGGCACGCGGATCATGGAACTCCGGTTGAGGTCGCTCCAGCAGATCCGGGTCGGCGCCTCCTGGTTCGGCACCAAGCGCAGATAGGCAGAAGAGACGGTGTTCCCGAAAGCCGTGAGAGAATCGGCGTAGGCGCAGAGCCCGCCGATGAGTCTTCGGGCCGGAGTCGACAATTTTCCGGCCGAGTCAACCATGATATTTTTTCCGTCTTGGAGAAGCTCCATATGAAAGTGGAGGCCGTTCCCGGCAACCCCTTCCTCGATTTTCGGGGTAAAGGTCGCCACGCAGCCGTACTTATAGGCGATATTCCGGATCAGCCAGCGGCCCAGGACAAGGGCATCGGCCATCTCCTCGACAGGCCGGGGGAGGTACTCGATTTCGAGCTGCTCCGCCTGTTTGCCGCTGATCTCGTCCAGGTCGCTGCGCACGCTCTCGACAAACCCGACCTCGCTGTGGGCATATTTCACCGCTCCGGTGATCTGGGTGATATGACGAACCATCTCGTTCAGGATCTGGCCGCTTTTGATGTAGGGCGCAGCCGAATGGTAGCCGTGCTGCTTTTGAGCCGGATAAAGATTGAGGTTCTGGTCGCTGAGCAGGAAAAACTCGAGCTCGCCCAGGGTCTGCAAATCTAATCCCGTATTCTGATGAAAAATCAGGTGGGCGCGGCTGAGAATACTATCGAGGGCAAAAGGCGCGAGGTCTCCATCCTTGGTCAGATACCGGCAGATGAAATCGATGCTCTTTTCGTCGAACGGATTCAAGAAAGCAGTCTTGTACACGGGCACGACATAGAGGTCGGAAAGGGCGGCGTCAACCATGCCTTTAAAAAGGGAGGAGCCATCCACCCGCTCGCCTTCGGCAAGAATGGTCTCCGCCTGCGCAGCGTTCGCCACCGGCAGCTTCAGCTCTTTGAGCTTGCCGTCGAGAGCGGTATAGTGAAAGGTGATGCGCTCGATGTGCTTTTCGTCGATAACCCGCAAAAAGTCCGCCCGCGTAAAATCCTTGGGCGGTTTGTTCAGGATCACGGAAAGAGGGTTGGCCAGGGCATAAGTAAAGGCTGGGCTGGACATGGAAACATCTCCTTGACTCGAAGATTTCAGTTTTTCAGGCATCCAGGTCAGGTTTGTCGGTCGCGAGTACATATTCTACGGAATCAGGCCCGACTTTGCAATCCAGTGGCGGCCGCTGCCGCCCTGTTCGAGAATCATCT